>QNBN01000206.1 GCA_003645695.1 Spirochaetota bacterium
TATAATAGGCTTGGAATTTCTCCATTCTCTGATGTAAAGTCTACTATTACAAAATCTATTTATTACAAACTTCCTTTTAAAGTTTTTCCCACTTGTTTTAATCCTCAAGAACATAACAAGGTCAAAATATTTTTCAGGGACGATAAACCAGAGATAGAGAAAATAAAGATATACGATGTGGCAGGGAATATTGTTAAAACTTGGAATGAAAAAATTTCTGGAAAAAAATATATAGAATGGGATGGGAAAGATGATAATGGACAAGAATTAGACCCTGGAGTTTATATTATTCATATTAAAGGTAAGAATATTGATGAAAAGGTGAAAATGATTTTGATTAAATAAATAATATTTTCTCAAGGAGCATAGTTATATGAGAAAAGTTTTTATAATAGTTTTATACATCAGTTTTATAATGAACAATGCTACTACAGGACCTCTATTATTATTTAATGCATACAATGCCAGAAGTTATGGATTATCTGAATCAGGGGTAACTTTTAAAGGCGATTTAAATGCCATAACAATTAATCCTGCCTGTTTATCTTCTTTAGACAATACTACAATTACCGTTTTTTATTTGCCTTGGTATGAAAATATGACACTATTCTCTATGGGCTTAGGATTCCCTTTGCATATACGAGATAAACTTTATGGTTCTGTTAGTTTAAATTTATCAAGTTTTTCTACAGGTCCATTTCCTAATTATGATGAATTTGGAAATGAGCTACCTAACTTGGAATCTAATGATTTATTAATTACTATGGCATACGGTTATCCATTACCAATGCAATTTGATGTAGGTATAAATTTTAAATATTTTAATACTAAATTAGGGGATAAAAAATCTAAATCCGTGGCTATAGATATCGGAATATTAAAATGTTTTAATGTGCCTGGTATCAGATTTAAAGACATTGACCATAATCTTGATATAGGAGTATCTGTTCAAAATATAGGTTTTTCGCAAGAATATATAAAAGAAAAATCACCTTTGCCATTTAAAATAAGAGCAGGGGCAAATTATTTATTTTATGCCCATAATAAAATAAATACTTCATTAATAACAGAATTAATACAAGCTCGGGGATATCAGACAAAATTATGTGTTGGAACAGAGATTTTTCTTTTAAATTATTATAATTTAAGAATAGGTTACAAATTAATAGGAGATGTGCTTCATAAATATTCTTATGGTATTGGAATATATGAAAATAGAAAAGGGTATAATTTAATTATAGACTACTCTTATATTCCTCTAATTGAAGTTGGGGCACAGCATGCTTTTTCTGTAAAATTAGAATTTAAAAGTATTCCTGCAGAACAGACAAATCAGACAAATATAATACATTAAAAAATATCTTCTCTTCTTTGTGATATTTATCAGCAATGAAGATTGAACTGTCAAAATTTTGCTTGTAGCGGCTTGATAAATCAGACCCTCCATACAATTTCTCTGCTTGGTTAACAGGTTATTATAATCTATGCTTAAAATTAAGCCTTCATTTAACATTTCTGGATATTTATTATAATTATTTATACTTATTTTAGCTTGACAAAGTAATTCAATTATAGTAATATTGCATACCAAATTACCAAGCGGGAGATGGATTTCCCGTCTATTGGATTAACTAAAAGGATAAATAAAAATTTATTAATTGCAACATTTTGTTGCAAAAGAGATTGAAAATTTAAGGAGGAGGTAAAGCATGGGAAATTTAAGAAAACCAAATGCCAATGATGCAACTGGAACATTCAATCGTTCAAGGGATGCTGTTCCGATGTCTGGACTTTGCACAAGGTGCGTTGACGGTTGCAAAGGAGGTTGTGAGGTCTGGCTGGCATCGTTTAGAGGAAGAGAAGTGTTGTATCCTCAGCCTTTTGGCGAGATAACTGCAGGAGCAGATAAGAACTATCCTGTGGACTACTCTCACTTAAGTATTCAGGGCTATGCACGAGGAGCAAAGGGCTTGAGAAGTGGGGCAGGTCCTGATGAGGCTATCTTTTCAAATGTTGATACTACAACAGAATAT
The DNA here is from genome assembly GCA_003645695.1 of Spirochaetota bacterium. Lineage (GTDB taxonomy): Bacteria > Spirochaetota > B62-G9 > B62-G9 > B62-G9 > B62-G9. Next base: position 2,034 of record QNBN01000206.1, read on the forward strand.
GGATGGGAAAAGAAAGTGAAGATGCTTCTTCCTATTTTCACAGGGGCATTGGGCTCTACAGAGATAGCTCGTAAAAACTGGGAACATTTTGCAGTCGGTGCTGCTATTTCAGGTATTACAATTGTGTGTGGTGAAAATGTATGTGGTGTAGACCCTGAACTTGAACTTGATTCAAAAGGAAAAGTAAAGAAATCACCGGAGATGGATCGTAGAATAGAAGTATACAAAAGGTTTCATGAAGGATATGGAGAGATACTCGTTCAGGCAAATGTTGAAGATACACGACTTGGTGTGCCTGAATATATTGCAAGTAAACATAACCTTGAGACAATTGAACTCAAATGGGGACAAGGAGCCAAAAGTATAGGTGGCGAGATAAAAGTAAAAACAATAGAGAGAGCGGTTGAACTCAAAAAGAGAGGATATATTGTTTTACCTGACCCTGAAAATCCAGCAATTGAAGAAGCATATAAAAGCGGAGGCGTCAAGGAATTTGAGAGGCATTCAAGGCTTGGGTTTGTTAGTAAGGAAAGCTTCATAGAAGAAGTAAATAGGCTAAGAAATATTGGGTTCAAGAGAATTACACTAAAGACAGGTGCTTATTCCCCTGTTGATCTCGCAATGGCATTAAGGTTTGGAGCAGAGGCAAAACTTGACTTAATCACAATAGATGGGGCACCAGGAGGAACAGGAATGAGTCCATGGCCAATGATGAACGAGTGGGGAATTCCGACATTTTACCTTGAATCGTTGGCTTACCAATTCTGCCGAAAGTTGGAAGAAAGAGGCTTTAGAGTTCCTGATATCGCTATTGCCGGAGGTTTTTCCACTGAAGATGGAATATTCAAGGCAATAGCTATGGGTGTGCCTTATGTGAAAGCTGTATGTATGGGAAGGGCTCTGATGATACCCGGGATGGTAGGCAAAAATATTGAAAAATGGTTGAAAGAAAATAATTTGCCAAAAACAGTTTCTAAGTATGGAGAGAGCGTAGAAAGCATCTTTATCTGCTACGAAGAGTTGAAAAATAAATACGGAAGCGAAATAAAAAATATACCCTTAGGGGCTGTGGCTATGTATACATTCTCCCAGAAAATAAAAGTTGGGCTTCAGCAGTTAATGGCAGGTAGTAGAAACTTTAAAATTTCAACGATATCTCGCAACGACTTAATGGCTTTAACTGAGGATGCAGCGAAAATTTCAGGAATTCCATATGTAATGGAATCTTATAGGGAAGAAGCAGAAAAGATTTTAGAAGAATAAAAAACACTTCGTTTAATATCTAACAGCAGATAAAAGATTATGGTGCTAAGCACTTTCGCCCAGATCGCTTTTGGTGTTTTCTTTTATTTGTATCCTGATAGGCTCCATTCCTGATACGCGGAGCCTATCAGGATAATGCATCTGGATAAAAAAGTTTGGTTTGCCCACTTTTTTATACTCATTGATTGAAAGAAACAATTCCAATCAAAATTGTCAATACTGATGCAACCAGTCCAAGCATTAATTCAAGAACACAAACCTGTCCAAAGATGTAGTAGATGAGTTTGGATATAAAATAGAACGAACCCAACACTAAAATATATTCTATTCTCAATAATACTCATAATTTTACATCTTTAAATGATTTTTTTAGTTCTTCTGCAAAATTCATTGCTTTCTTTAAATCTTTTTCATTAGGTCTATTTTTATTTATTCCACCAATAAGTTTAAATGGTCCCACCGTATCAAGTCCTTTGCAGGTAAATTCTCCAATTATATCTATTCCTTTTTTTACTAACTTTTCTTTTAATGGGGTATGAAAGTGACGAACTTTGTGCAGAATATTATGAATAAAATTCCCTGCATTACTTACCCCACTGGTTGAAAAAATAAACGCTTTTTTGCCTTTTAGATTAGGGAGTTTATCAACAAGGTTCAATAAACTTTTATGATGTTTTCCAAAATATATTCCTGAACCAAAACCAATTAAATCATATTTTGAAATGGTATTTATCTCTACTTCTTGTGGCTTAAGTATTTCTGTGTTAAGAACCTCAGCCATTGCTTTTGCAATTTTCTCAGTATTATTATGATGTATTGAAATACAAATTATTAATGTTTTCATCTTTTATTTCCTCCTTGTTTAAGACTGCTCGGAAATTATAACTTAAACTATACATAAAATTATAAATCACACACTTTAAATTTACCTACTTCAAAAGGCACATCCACCGCTTACAGGATGTGAGTGGTGGGTGTGCCTTTTCTCACTCAAATTACCGAACACTCTCTTTACCTGACATTCCTGCGAAAGCAGGAATCCATATGTTTTTTATTTCTTTAACAAAAAGTTAATAAAGTTTTGCACCGTCCCCACAACTTCATTTTATCCACTGTTAGCCGACATTTTGCTTTTTAATAACAACTCATCCCATCTCTTGTTTGCACCTTTTATGTATTGCTCGTCTGAAATGATAGGTTTTTCCAATTGTGATATAGTTTTTTCGGAAAGCCTCAAGTTTTCAACTATTTCTCTTCCTGTTTTTCTTAATAGTTTTTTATATTTCCAAATGAAAGGTTTGAGTATTAAAGGCGGATCTTTAAGAATTTCTCCACCACTTCTGTATATCTCAGCAATAACCTCAGAATTCATATTTCTGGCAATCCTTTTAAATAACAATTTTAAAACCTGAAAATGGGTTTGTTCTGGAAATCCACAGTTTGAAATTACAATTATTTTGGGATATTTCTTGAATTTCTTTAGATGTCGGCACTCTCCTCCTTCATCTTTTTCAAAATGTGGATCTACAAGGGGTATAAGTCTATCCATAAAATTTTTCATAATTCCTGTTACATTATCTACATATACTGGAGTTGCAAAAATAACAATATCTGAATGTATAAATTTTGGTAACAATTCTTCTATGTCATCTTTGATGACACACTTGCCAGGTGTTTTTACCCAGCAATTAAAGCATCCTAAACAATGGTTTATTTCTTTTTCCACAAGAAATATGTTCTCCACATCAGCACCTGCTTCTTTCGCTCCATTTAAAAATTCTTCTACCATAATATGGGTATTTCCTTTTTTTCCACGAGGGCTTCCATTAAATGCAGTAATTTTCATAATCATACTCCTCTTTTTACTTTAAAATTTTAATGATTTTTAACAGTTTTGTCAACAAAAATTGAACAAATTTAATATCAATCTTCTCTTTTCCATAAATCCTGTATAATTTATAATTTTTCTCTTGTTTTTAAATGCATTTTTTGTTAAATTTAGTCTATTAGATTATGTATATGCTCCCGTCAACCTTAACTTAACCATTTTGACCATTTTCACCAAATGTGATAATATCATTTCCCCACTGAAAAATATGCCATAGATGCTAATTTTGAATATTTTATCAATTTCTTTACATTCTTGAATTTCTCTTAATAGCAGATATTATGATACATCCCTTTCATTATATCAAGTAAAAAAAACGAATAAAGAGAAAAATGGGGGTTTACTTAAATTATAGTTAAATGCATAAATATTCGTAACAATGTAGATAAGATGTCACCCCCCTGCATACGCAGGGGCAGGCTCTGCAGACGCAGGAGTCTATAATTACTTATATTGTTTCAATTATAGATTCCCGCTGGAGTTTACCCCTGTGGAAGCAGGGGCGGGAATGACAATATGTGCTAAGTATTGTGCAATTATTTATGCATTTAACTATAAATATTAGCTGGATTTTCAAATAAATCTAACCACGGGAGATTGTATGTGAACCAGACAAATAAAAAAGCTGAAATAACTAATA
>QNBN01000207.1 GCA_003645695.1 Spirochaetota bacterium
GACTTTACAAATGAAAAAGGACCCTTTTTCTATAATTTGGGGAACTGTTATTTTGTTAAAAATAACTATGATATGGCACTTGAAATGTATAAAAAAGCAATAGAATACGATCAAAATCTGTTTGATGCATATCTAAATTCCGGGAATGCATACTACCTGGAAAAAAAATACGACAAAACAATAGAAAGCTGGGAAACCTATCTAGAAAAGAATCCCAATACTCCTCAATACGATAAAATAAAAAAAGCTATTGCATATCTTAAACAGGAACTAGAAAAAATGAAAACAGAAGAAAATACTTCTAAAACAAGTGCATCCTCCGAGGCCAGTGCAAAAGATGAAAGTAAGAAAAAAGAAAATGATAATCTGTTGAATGATATTATGGGAGATTTAAATCAAATCATAAAACAAACAGAAAATGTCATGGAAACTAGCGAGGAGCCAATAAATGATCTATCCAGTGAGGATATTGAAAGGTAGGTTTTATTTATGAATGGGAAAAAAATAATTATAATTATTTCAATCATTCTTATTTTACTGGCATTGGCAACAATCTTTTATTTGATACCTACAATAAAAAAATTAAAAACTCTTGAAAAACAGATTGTGAAGGTCGAAGAGCAACCACCGGTAAAGGAGGAAAGTAAAACTGAAAAAATACAAAACTACTTAAAGCTTGCTAAGTTCTATATATTAAAAGAAGAATATGATTTTGCACGGCAGCAATTGGAAAAAGCCCTAATAGAGGATCCAAATAACCAGGAAGCCTTAAAACTTCTTGACGAAGTTATAGGAAAACAAAAAACCCTTGCAAAAAAGAAGGAAGAAAAAGAGAAAAAAAATCTCAACAAGGTTGTTTCAACACTTCAAAAAAGCATACCAAAACAGAAGCCAGAATTGAAGAAGAAGGAAGAGAAAAAGATAGATTTAGAAAAAGAAAAACAGAAAAGACTTAACCTGGCGAAATCTCTCCTTGAAAAGGGAAGAGTAGCTTACAAACAAAAAAAGTATAATGATGCAATTAAAAATCTACAAAAATCCCTTGAACTTAATCCAAACAATGCTGAAGCTCTGGCATATTTAGGTGCATCATACTTTGAATCAGGTAGTAACTCTCAGGAAAATATAAAAAAAGCGATTGAAACTTCAAAAAAGGCCCTAACTTTTAATCCAACACTATCCCTACCCCACTACACCCTTGCTCAAATTTATGATCGCCAGGATCTTATTACAAGCGCTATGATGGAGTATAAGAAAACACTTGAACTTGACCCAAACAATGGGATGGCCTACTATAAGCTGGGAGTACTTCAGTATCTACAACGAAATTACAAGGATGCTCTTATATCTTTTACAAAAGCAGCAGAGCTTATGCCTGACTTCTCACAGGCATATTACAATTTAGGATTAACAGCACAGAAGCTGGGTGATACAAATATTGCAGTAAATGCTTACAGCCGGGCAATAAAGATAAAACCAGATTATACAAAGGCTTTAATAAATCTTGGGTTGCTCTATTTTGAAAATAATTTTTATGACAAAGCAATTGCCCTATATAAAAAAGCTATCTCTGTAGACCCTAATAATGTAAAGGCACATATAAAACTTGGTGATGCATATAGATCGAAAAAGATGTATGATAATGCAAAATTAGAATATGAAACAGCATTAAAATTGGACCCAAACAGTGACATAACTCATTACAATTTATCGATAATGTACGAAATGGAAAAACAGTACGATAAAGCCGTAGATGAGCTTCTTAAAGCAATTCGGATAAAGAAAAATGATAAGAGATACTTCTATAATCTTGGAAATAACTATGCAAAACTTGGAAAATATGACGAAGCAATAAAGGCATACGAAGAAGCCATAAGGCTCGATCCAAATTATATGGAAGCCTATAACAACATAAGTGACATTTATATCAAGAATAACCTTTTTGATAAAGCTCTAAATACGTTGAGAAAAGCAATAGAGCTAAACCCAAAATCACTTGCCGCAAGGATAAACTTGGGCAACGCTCTATTGAAAAACGACCTATATAAAGAAGCCGAAGAACAGTTTAAAATTGCTCTGCAATTAGATCCCTTATCTCCTGAAGCCCACTATGGACTTGCATCAATCTACGTTAAAAAGAAAGAATATGACAATGCAATTAATGAATATTTAAGAGCAATAAAATCCGATAAGAAATTTATTCTTGCCTACGAACCTCTTGGAAATCTACTATTACAACAGGGTCGGAAAAAAGAAGCTCTGGTTATATATAAATCCTTGCTTGCATTGGATCCAAATTATCCAGGAAAGCTTAAAATACAGAAAATTATTAAACAGTTAGAGGCAGATATAAACAAAGGTTAAAACTTCCGAATACATAGGGAGCATAAATATGAATGAGGATATATACGCTGTAAATCTTTATGTTTCCGGTCGGGTTCAAGGCGTTGGTTTCAGGTTTTATACAGTTAGAGTTGCAAAAAGATTCGGAATCACAGGTTGGGTAAGAAATCTTTATGACGGTAGGGTTGAGATATACGCTGAAGGTAGAAAACCCAACGTTCAGGGTTTCATAGAAGAAATAAAAGTTGGTCCACCTTCAGCACACGTTTCAAATGTAGTAGAACATTGGAAAAAGATACCCAAGCATCATTTTGGTGATTTTTCAATCACCTTTTAATATGGTTTTATTTAATTTAATTAGAATTCGTTATTTCTTTTGTTGCACCCAATTCTCAATCTCGCTAACAATTTCAACCATTCTTTTAGCAGTCTCTGAATCCCTCTTGAAATGAATGTATGGTTTACCATCATCGCTGTATCTAACTATTTCGGGTTCGAAAGGAAGAAATCCTAAAAATGGCACTTTAAGATCGTCTGCCGCCTTTTTGCCACCTCCCTTTCCAAATATCTCAATCTCTTTACCGCAGTGAGGACATTTCATCCCGCTCATATTTTCAATGATACCCACTACGGGAACCTTTAGTTCTTCAGCAAACCTCACACTTTTTCTTGAGTCCAAAATTGCAACTGCCTGAGGTGTGGTTACAATAATTGCTCCATCCACTCCATTAATTAATTGTATTACACTTAGTGGTTCATCCCCAGTTCCAGGTGGAGAATCTATTATTAAATAATCCAGTTCGCCCCAATTGACATCACTTATAAACTGTTTTATAATACCTGTTTTAAGAGGTCCTCTCCAGATAATAGGTTTATCGGGATCATCGGTTAATAAGGCAATACTCATTGCACTTAAATTATCCGTTATTTTAACCGGTTGGATTAACTTGCCATCACCATATGCCTGAACACCCTCTGCTCCAAGCATTTTAATAATATTGGGACCATGGATATCCGCATCCATAAGACCAACTTTATACCCCCGATTGGCAAGTTCATAGGCAAGATTTACAGAAACCGTTGTTTTTCCTACCCCCCCTTTCCCACTAATAACTACAAGTCTGTATTTAATTTTTGACAGGTTTTCTGCCAGTCTTTTATCCTGAGCAGCTCTTTCTTCACTTGATTGCATCTTTTTCTATCCCTTCATCTTTTATTTTTAGAATATCTAAAACTCTACCCCATATGCTATATAAATTATCAACAACTTCTCCTTTTGAATACTCAACAATTGGGATACCTCTAGTTATTGCTTCTACAACTTCCTCATCAAATGGGATTTTCCCTATAACTGATATATTTTCGACTTGTGCATAATCTTCTATCTTCCTGCTCATTTCTATATTTAGATCATACTTGTTTATTATCATGCAGGGAGACACTCCAAAATGCCTAGCTGTTTTTATAACTCTTTCTGCATCATGAAGGCCGCTCATCGTTGGTTCTGTAACAACTATTGCACAGTCAGCTCCACTTATCGATGATATCACAGGACAACCAATTCCGGGAGATCCATCAATAATAATGAAATCTCTCTTTTCCATCTCTGCGATTTCAGAGGCCTTTTTTCTAATAACAGAAATGAGTTTACCAGAATTTTCTTCCGCTATATTAAGTTTAGCGTGAACCATTGGACCATACTTTGTTTCCGAGATATACCATTCACCAGAAACTTTTTCTTCCATTCTTATTGCACCAACAGGGCATATTCTTGCACAGATTCCACATCCATCACAGGAAATTGGATCTATAGTTACGATATTCTCATAAGGAGTAATCGCATCAAACCTGCAAACGTTTATACATTTCCCACATCCTGTGCAGAGTTCTTTATTTAAAATTGCTACCTTCCCGCTTTTAAATATATGCTTTTCCTTTATTATCGGAGAAAGCATAAGATGAAGGTCAGCAGCATCAACATCACAATCAGATATAACCTTATTCTCGGCAATAGCGGCTATGGAAGAAGTAATAAAAGTTTTGCCTGTTCCTCCTTTTCCGCTTATAATCACAATCTGCTTCATTAAAGTTACCTTTCCTGCATAATCTTTGAATTAGCTTTTTTTTCAACAATATTCACAATCATGTTTAAAATATTTTGGAATTTTCTCTTATATTCAGGATAAAGCTCAATGAGAGGTATGCCTTTTGAGTAAGCAACAGCTATCTCTTTTTCAAATGGCACCTTCATCAATATTTCTATTTTTTCTTCCCTGCAGTATTCTTCTACTCCGATATCTCCCATACCGTGTCTATTAATAATAACACCAAAAGGCTTATTAAGCTCATGCATGACTCCTACCGCGAGCTTTAGGTCATTTAATCCGAAAGGTGTGGGTTCAGTTACAAGTATGCAGTAATCACTATCCTTTACAGCTTCAATCACAGGGCAGCTTGTACCTGGAGGTGCATCGATAATCACATTATTATTCTTCCTTATATACTTTTTAACCATTTTAATCAAAGGTACAGGCATAGCTTCGCCTATGTTTAATCTCCCGTAGACCATTTCTATATTATTCCTTTTGCCCATTTCTATGGTGCCTACCTCTCTATCAACCTCACTTATAGCTTTTTCCGGACAGAGAAGGCTGCATCCCCCGCAACTATGGCATAATTCAGGAAGAACTAAAACGTTGTCCTTCAAAACAACAAGGGCATTATATTCGCATATTTCCTGGCACAACCCACAAAAGGTGCACTTATTTTTATCTATTTCAGGCACAAGCACAGTAGCACTCTTCTTTTTAAGATTATTCGGTTTAAGAAAAATAAAAGAGTTTGGTTCTTCTACATCACAATCAATAAATTGAACAGGTTCCTCTTCAATAGAAAGTGCAAGGCTTGTAGATATAGTGGTTTTTCCTGTCCCGCCTTTTCCACTTGCAACAGATATTATCATGTCATAATCCTGATTATTATATTTATTCCTAATTATAATTCAAACACCACCTACTATTGTAACCCATGGTGGGAGGCAACATTGGGGCCACCCTCCGATTTTAGTTCTCCACTTTTAAATTTTTGTATTGCCTCTCTTATCGTACCATTAACTCCCACAATAATGTCCATTCCTCCAGATTTCAAAACTTCATAAGCATTGGGTCCTACATTGCCTGTTAACAGTACTTTAGCACCGCTATCTATTGTAATCTGTGCTGCTTTTACACCAGCACCTCCACCCTGTGATACTGCTTCATTATCAATTACCTGATATTCCATTGTATCTGTGTCAACCAGCATAAAATATTTTGCCCTTCCAAATCTTTGATCTACCTTAGAATCAAGATTCTTTCCTTCTGAGGTTACAATTACTTTCATACCGTAGCTCCCCGATTGAAATTATTACGTTTTTTTACATACTCTTTATAACAACTATTACAATATCCGTAGAACTCAATAAGATGATCTGTTA
>QNBN01000208.1 GCA_003645695.1 Spirochaetota bacterium
CGCATAAACTAATGTGTCAGGATTAGGGTTAAACTTTTTTGTGGATGGTTTTTGCCCCTCACCAAATGCAAAAACCGCTGCTAATAAAAAAAATAGCACCAGAATAAAAACTAAAAACTTCCTCATAAAAAACCTCCTTCTTTAGATTTTGAATCTATTATCAATTTTTAATGTTTAACTACAATTAAAATGATCACAATTTCTTTAGCAAACGCTACATTTTAAATAATAAAAGTTAAAAATCAACATACTTTAATTTGTGAATAAATTTATTTTATTCCTCTCTATCATCCTGTCAATAGAATTATTTTTATATTATCTATAATTTTTTTCATAGTATTTATACAAACCTTTTAAACCAACTATCATCATTTAACTCTAAAATCTTAATTTTTACACTTTATACTTGATTTGATTGAAATGAATGTTAAATTTTATTAACAGAAAATTAATATTTTCTTAATATGTTTTCTTATTCCTCATGTTAAAACCCTTGAAGGCTGGTGTTAATCAAAGCAAAATACATAATAATTGATACAGCAAGGATCCACACCAGCCTTTATTTTTACTTTAAACACAGGTTTATTCCTCTATTAATAAACCTACTATAAAAAGGTAGGCTCCAATGTTTCGAACTTTGATTCATCAAGGGTATAAATCTATATTTCCATAATATCTCAAAAAGACGAAGCATAATACTAATAGATATATAAAAACAATATCCAGAATCCTTTTGAAATATTATATTGATTTAATAGTACTTTTATATCCATTTCCTCATTAGGAAAAAATTATGGTTAAAAAACCAAAAATACTGATAGTTGATGATGAAAAATTAAACAGGGGCTTTCTCAAAAATTATCTATCAACCCTTGGATATACACCGCTCGAGGCAGAAAATGGGAAAAAAGGTCTTGATATTATTATGAAAGAACACCCTGATGTTATAATACTGGACCTTAATATGCCCGAAATGGATGGTTTTGAACTTCTCAAAATCATAAAAATAAATCCTGAAACTCGAATGATCCCTGTTATAGTGATTACAGCCTTAGGAGATGAAAATAACCACCTGAAAGCCCTGGAACTGGGTGCTGATGATTTTTTAACAAAACCATTTAATATACACTTTTTGAAGGCAAGACTTAGATCACTTGTAACAATAAAGATGCTCTATGATATAAATGTTGAGTATCAGAATAAGCTAAAAGAAAGCAATATTGAACTCATGCATGAACTCATCAAAACCCAGGAAGTAACAATAATAGCTCTTGCAAAATTGGCTGAATTTCGGGATCCTGAAACAGGTGAACACCTGGAACGCATTCGTGAATATGTACGTATTCTTGCGGAAGAATTAAAAAAACATAAGAAGTATGAAAAATATATTGATAACAGATATCTGGAAAATATATATAAATCAAGCTTATTGCATGATATAGGTAAAGTTGGAATACCTGATTACATTCTGTTTAAGCCTGCAAAACTGACAGAGGATGAGTTTAATATTATGAAAAAACACACAATTATAGGTGGAAATGCAATTGAATCGGCCATTCAGCATGTTCAGCTTGAAAAATCGTTTCTTGACATGGCAAAAAATGTTGCATACTCTCACCATGAAAGATGGGATGGTAATGGTTATCCCTATGGTTTAAAAGAAGAAGATATTCCACTATCCGCGAGGATAACTGCTGTTGCAGATGTCTATGATGCGTTAACGACCCGAAGGGTCTATAAACCGCCATTTCCTCATGAAAAGGCAAAAAATATAATTCTTAGCGAAATGGGTGGTCATTTCGACCCAGAAATCGTGGATGCATTTATAAAAAGAGAGGATGAATTCTTAGAATTTAAAGAAAAATTAAGGGATAATGACGAACCCTTATCCTAATGCCTCCTTTAACTTTATAGTCTCCTCTCTTATAATACTATTTATATGTTCAATAGATAAAAAACCTACCAGTTTTTTGCTATTTTTTTCTGATACTACAGGCAAATAGTTTACATTATAGTTTTTCATTATTCTATATGCTTCTAAAAGGCTTTTTGAACCGGTTATTATATATTTTACCGGGGTCATAACGTCCTCAGCTATTATTGCACTTCTGGGTATATTGATGTTGAGCAGGGGTTTTATCTGAGAAAGACTTATAACTCCCACAATTTCATTATTATTGTTTATAACTGGAATATCGTCATATTTATTTGATGAAATAGTATTAATTACAAAGTCAAGGTTATCTCCTATTCTTATAACAGAAGGATTTTTATCCATAGCATATTCAACTTTATATTTCTCGAGCATTTCATCTTCAGTTATATTTTTACCAGCTTCATCAGCTTTAGTAATTGCAAACTTAACAAAAGGAGGACCAATAATTTGTACTAAAAAGGTTGTAAGGGTCACTACATTTATTATTGTAATCCCCAGTTCGGGAAAGGTGTGAAAAGTAGAAATTGCAAGGCCTATAGTAACACCAGCCTGAGAAAAAAGGCAGAATCCCAGGTATTTTGATACTTTTTTTGGAGATCTTGAAACTCTCGCTCCAATCGAGGCACCCAACATTTTCCCGGATGTTCTTCCTACTAGATATAGCAAAGCAGTAACTAAGGTAATAACAGTAACAGAAGTAACTTCAAGGCGTGCACCAGCAAGAACAAAAAATAATATATATATTGGAGGAGAAAATCCTTTCATTAACTCAAATACCCTTTGTGAGTAATGAGGTGCAATGTTTACAAAGGTTACACCAAAAAACATCTCCGCCAATATGAGATCAAAACCAAATTTAAGGGATAGAGCAATAATAAGCACTATGGAACCGAAGGTAAAACTTAGCATTAAATCCTTTTCATGCCGATATCTACCTGTAATATCAAGCAAATAACGATATATAAAGGCAATCCCTATACCTAAAGCAGCAGAACCACCAATTTCATAAAGAGGCTTTATGATTGCACTCATAATTGAGAAACCTTTATGAGCGATCAAAATCCTGGCTATTGCATTTGCAAATCCATATAAAAGTAGGGCAAGCCCATCATCAAGAGCAACAATAGCAAAAACCATTGTTGTCAAAACTCCTGCAGATTTATATTCCCAAAGCACATCTACAGTAGCAGCTGGAGCGGTTGCAGAAGCAAGAGCCCCTAAAACAATTGCAAGCCCCCAGTTTTTTGTGTAGATCCCGATTAACAAAGACACAATGATAAAAGCCAACATTCCTTCCATTACAAGAATGATAATCATACTTTTGCCGAATTTTTTAAATACTGATTTTTTTAACTCCCCACCTACAAGGAACCCAATAATACCAAGAGCAAGGTAATTTAAGGGGGCAAATTTTTGAATCAGATCCTTTGTAATTATATCTGCTCCTGAAACGCCAAGGGCTATACCAATAATTATATAGCCAACTACCTGGGGTATCTTTACTGCTTTAAAAAGTCGGGCACCTATTACGCCAAATATCAGAGCAGCACCAATCACAAGTAAAGACTCAGCTCCCATGTTATACACTCCTTTTAAACAAAAATCTTTAATACCATCCAGCCCGCCGCAACAATAAGTATTGCCACAAACCCGAATTTAAGTTGAAGGTCTCCAATTTTCGAGTGTAGCCTTGATCCGATCTGAGAACCAGAAATTACAGTAACTCCCAAAATGGAAGCTAATTTCCAGTCTATACCTCCATGTATTACATGACCAACTACAGACATTGATGAAGATGCAAGTATAAGAAAGGTATTTGTACCCATTGCAACTCGAATGGGAACACCACCGAGAAGTATCAATAGGGGAACCATCAATCCTCCACCCGATATACCAATCATTCCTACAACAACTGAAATCAGTGCTATTGGAGGCAATAGATATAAAAGATTAATATCATAAGAAATATCGCCAAACTCTCTATGCCAGACACCCCATTTTTCTTTTTTTGCAATTACCTTTTTCTCCTTTATCATAAAATATGCAGATATTAATAAAAATATAGAAAAAAGTATTTTGAGATAAATTGGGGAAATTCCCACAGAAAAAAAACCACCAAGAAATGAAAATGTACCAATTATAAAAGCAAGAACAATTGCTAAATGCCAGTCTATTAACTTATTTTTAATATGATAAACGAAAACCATTGAGATACTCTGCAAAAAAATCAAAAAAACACTTATTCCTGCAGCCGTATAAAATGGTATGCTTAAAAGAGTGATCATAGTTGGGATGTAAAATTCACCGCCCCCTTTGCCAAACATTGAAAATATAAAGGATATTGAAAAAATAATAACTACAGTTAAAACCAGATGTTGCATTACTTACCTCCTGTAATGACTAACTATGAACGGCGTATTAATTTTTGAATCGATTATTCTTACAACAGTATAGTTAATCAATCATAATAAAAATTATTGATAAAATCCATATATATTATATGTGAATATTAGATTTTATATATATTACTGTTTATGAAATAAAAACTGGTAGGCCTACAATACTTCGATTTGTCAATTAAAAAAGACATAAACCGTTACTACAACTCTGCAACAAAATTATTAAGCTCATTTCTTCAAAGCCTTTTCGTTATTGTACTAACCCTCAATCTCGCCAATGACCTCATCAATTATCTTCAGGGCATCCATCATCTCTTCTTCCGAAATCACTAAAGCGGGAGTAAGGGTAATAATATTACCCATCGTGAGTTTAAAGCTTATTCCCTTACTCAGACATCGATACATTACCTCCTCGGCCTCTTCCAGCGCCGGTTCTCTGGATTTTTTATCTTTTACAAGTTCAATTCCCAATAGTAATCCAATACCCCTTACTGAACCTATAGTTCTATGTTTCTCCATCATTTCATTTAACTTCTCGAGGGATTGTTCACCAAGTACTCTTACATGATTCAGAAGATTATTTTTTTCAATAAATTTAATGGTAGCAAGTCCTGCAGCTGCTCCAACTGGTGATTTTTCATGTGTAAAATGTCCTAAAGCCCTGTCACTGGCCACATCCAGTTTTTCATCAGCAATTATACCTGCTATGGGAAAAATTCCACCACCCAGACCCTTTCCAACACATAAAATATCAGGTGTAACATTAAAGTTCTGACATGTAAACCATTTACCAGTTCTTCCGAGCGCATGAGGTATCTCATCGAAAATTAATAATGCACCATGACGGTTACATGCATCTCTTATAATTTGCCAGTATTCACTTGATGGGACATATGGAGTACTCCTAACAGGCTCTGAAAGAACAGCTGCAACATCTCCCTCTTTTTCAAGAATGTACTCTACATACTTTGCCCACAGGATTTCCCATTCTTTGGGGGTACCAATATTCATAAATCTTCTATAGGAATCCGGAGGCGGAACATGCTCAATTCCTGTCATAAGAGGTCCCATATTCTGCCTGAATATCGCCTCTCCACCAACTGATATTGTATCAAGTGTTGCACCATGAAAGGAGTCCCACATCGTAATTATCTTATAACGCCCTGTATATACCCTTGCAAGCTTTATTGCCATACTTACAGCCTCAGCACCTCCAGGGGCAAACAGCACCTTATTCAAGTTATCCGGTGCAAGTTCAGTTAACTTTTTAGCAAAATCAACAACCATTCTATTCGTATACCTTCTTGTACAGAACGGTAATTCGTCAAGCTGGCGTTTTATAGCATTAATTACATCGTGATTGCCAAAACCGACCTGATGAACGTTATTACCGTGAAAATCTATATACTTCCTACCCTCAATATCCTCGATATATATACCTTTCGCC
>QNBN01000209.1 GCA_003645695.1 Spirochaetota bacterium
AAAAGAAATAACCCGAAAATTATCCCTTTAGTATTAATAATTTTAATACTCATAATTGCCGGCTATCTAATATTTAATAAATTTATTATTCCGACATGGGAAAGATATACAGAAAAGCCTATTATTACTAAAGAAGTCCCTTATAAGGAAGAAGAAATAAAAGAAGTTCAACCTGTGCCGGCAGAAGAGCTGGTCGAAGTTAACCTTTACTTCTCTGATTCTCAAGCGATGTACTTAGTACCCGAAAAAAGAAAAATATCCCAAACCCCTTCTTTGGCCAGACAGGCAATTGTTGAGCTGATAAAAGGTCCGGAAAGTTCCGAACTCTATCCCACGATTCCCGGAGGAACGCAAGTCAATGAAGTATATATTGTTGATGATATTGTTTACATAGACCTATCTGAGGAGATATTTAAAAATCATCCCGGTGGAAGTAGTGGCGAATTGATGACTGTCTACTCTATAGTAAATACTTTAACCGAAATTCCTCCCATTAAAGGTGTGCAAATATTAGTGGAGGGAAATGAGGCGGAGAGTTTAGTCGGACATATAGATATCAGCATGCCTTTGCTTAGGGACGAAGATTGGATTAAACCATAAACTAAATAAATAATGTAGAAAAATAAGGAGTGATGGAGATAAATATTGCTGATTTATACCTGATTTTTAGAAATGAGATTATAATAATTGCTGTTATCACCTGGGTTTTCAATCAGAGCTTAAAGCTAATAGTATTTTATGCAACTGAAAAAAAATGGGATATTAGAAGATTTGTTGGGGCAGGAGGGATGCCCAGCACTCATTCCGCCCTTTCTGTGTGTGTGGCTACCACCATTGGCATAAAAGAAGGCTGGGAATCTCCTTTGTTTGCTTTAGCTATAGTGGTCGCTTTTATTATTATGGCCGATGCAGCCGGAGTAAGAAGAGAAACGGGAGAACAAGCTAAAGTATTAAATAAAATTATTTTAGAATTTTTTAAAGAAATAAGAATAAAAGATAAGCGTTTTAAAGAGTTGGTCGGGCACACCCCTTTTGAAGTTATAGTGGGAGCCTTTGTAGGAATAGCAATGGCCTGGATATTATGCACAATAATTTAGTTTAACTTGGTTGTATAAGAATTTCCTTTTTCCGTAATCCCTGCTTAGTAGATACGTGCTAGCAGAGTAAACATAAAACATAAGGCACTAAAACAAAGAGGGCACAATTCATTGTGCCCCTACAAAAGAAAAGGAGGAGCACGGCGTGCCGTGCCTTCTTGTACTAACGACTAATTTAAGAGGTGATTTTATAAATTTGGAAAAGTCAAAAAAAGAACGTCTGGATATATTACTGGTTGAAAAGGGATTTTTTCCCACCAGAGAGAAAGCTAAAAGCGCTATTATGGCGGGAGAAGTATTGGTGGAAGGGGAAAGAGTCGATAAATCAGGACAAAGGATCAAGGTTAAAAGCAACATTTCAGTAATAAAAAAGGAGAGTGCTTTTGTAAGCAGGGGTGGAGAAAAATTAGAAAAAGCCCTTAATGTCTTTAATGTCAATGTCAAAGGAAAGAGAGTAATTGATGTTGGTGCATCTACCGGGGGCTTTACTGATTGTCTCTTGAAATTCGGAGCCGAAAAAGTTTATTGCATAGATGTAGGCTACGGGCAGTTAGCCTGGAAACTGCAGAAAGATAGCCGAGTAGTAATTATGGATAGAACCAACATAAGATACCTTACCGCCGATAAATTTGATGATCTTTTTGAATTGGCTGTCATAGATGTATCATTTATTTCATTAGATAAAGTTTTGCCAGCAGTGTATAATCTACTTAAGGGAAAAGGAGAAGTGGTGGCTTTAATCAAACCACAGTTTGAAGCAGGCCGGGAGTTTATCCAAAAGGGCGGAATAGTAAAAAAGGCAGAAGTCCATCAGGTGGTAATCGAAAGAGTTGGCGATAAGGCACAAGAAATGGGTTTTAGTATTCAGGGTCTAACTTTTTCTCCCCTAAAAAAAACTTCCGGTAATATAGAATATCTCATCTATTTAGTGAAAAATTCCAAAGAAGATAAGATAGAGAATTTTCCGCAAATTGTTGAAGAAGTGACAAAACAAGCTCACCAGGAACTTTCTCCTATAAAATAATATTTGGAGTGAAGTTTTTGAACATAAATGAAAATGGTGTTTTAGTCTTTATTTTATTTATTAGCGGAGGGATAATCTGCCTGTTTCTATTTATCAAGATAGGCAATTGGTTAAGGGCTAAGAGATTAAGGAAGAGGTTTTCCAAGAGCAGGCAGGCGGAAAAAGAAGCAGAGAAAGTATTAAAGAAGAACGGTTACGTGATTTTAGATGCTCAAAAAAGTAAACCACTCCTTATAACTATCGGAGATAAGATTCATCGCTACCTGGTGCGGATAGATTATTTAGCGAGGAAGAGAGGGAAAGTTTACGTAGTAGAAGTTAAAAGCGGAGAGAAGATTCCCTATATTACCAACCGGGAGACCCGAAGACAGATGTTAGAATATTACCTTGCTTACCAACCGAGTGGTATTCTTTTATTAAATATGAAAAATAAGACTATTTCTGAAGTAAAATTTCAATTCGAAAGTACTATACGTCAAAAAGTAATAAAGTTAGTGTATTTTTTGGCAGGAGCAATTTTTAGTTTGATCCTATATTATTTGCTTCAAGGAGGGTGGAGATGAAATTAGACAGCGTGGGTTTAATAGTAAATTATAAAAAAGAAAAAACTCGCGAAACTACCTGCAGGATAATTGATTGGCTAAATTCTAAAAAACTGAAAGTTTGCATAGAAGGAAATATGGGCGAAGAAATAGGAAAGAAAGAATTAAATTGCCCTACTGAAAAATTTCTTAAAGAAGTTGATCTAATAATCTCTTTGGGGGGAGACGGAACTCTCCTTAGAGCAGCCAGATTGGCCGCTGCCGAAGATATACCGGTTTTTGGAGTGAATTTAGGAGGGTTAGGCTTTTTGACTCAAATTGGCATCGATGACCTGGAAAAGTCTTTAGAGAAACTGTATCAGGGGAGATATTTTCTTGATAAGAGAATGATGTTAAGCTGTACGGTGAAAAGAAAAGAAGAAGAAATTAAAAAATTTACTGCTTTAAATGATGTAGTTATAGGTAAGGGAGCTTTTGCCCGAATTATCTGCCTGGCTACCTATGTAAATAATGATTATGTTATCACTTATTCGGCTGATGGATTGGTAGTCTCTACCTCTACAGGTTCTACCGCTTATTCTCTTTCTGCCGGTGGTCCTATTGTCAATCCCAATATAAATTCTATAATTCTTACCCCTATCTGCCCCCATACTTTATCTGCCCGGCCTTTTATTGTCGGTGAAAATGACCAGGTAAAAATAACTTTGGAATCAAGCGAAGAAAAAGTAATGGTAACCATAGATGGGCAGGAGGGCTTTATTTTAAAACCAAAAGATAAAGTGATAATAAAAAAATCAGACCATAAAGCTCGATTAATTGCCTTTGAAGAAAAGAGTTTTTATGCTATTTTGCGAGAAAAATTAAGATGGAGCGGACAGATTAATAAGTAATTAAATTAGCGTATAGCGTAGAGCGTTTAGGTGCTGGTAGTAAGAGAAAGCGAGATAGCAAATGAGTATCTCGTATCTTGTTTAAGATTAGTTAACTGATTGCTTGGTTTAAAGAAAGAAAAACGTAAAGCTAACCGCCCTTCTGTCATTCCCGCGAAAGCGGGAATCCAGGAGTCAGAATAAATTTGCATCTCGTACAAAAACAGTAATGAGTAATAAGTGAAGATAAAATAATAGCGGATAGCAAAACTAGCTAACCAATTAACCAGCTAACTATACTATGAGGTGGATGCAGAAATAAATGTTAT
The DNA here is from genome assembly GCA_003645695.1 of Spirochaetota bacterium. Classification (GTDB taxonomy): domain Bacteria; phylum Spirochaetota; class B62-G9; order B62-G9; family B62-G9; genus B62-G9. Next base: position 3,862 of record QNBN01000209.1, read on the forward strand.
TTCAATTAAATATAAAGAACATGGCTTTAATAAAAGAATTAAATATTGAATTTGAGGAAGGATTAAATGTTTTAACCGGTGAGACCGGAGCCGGGAAATCTATTATCATAGAAGCGATAGATTTAATTTTGGGAGGTTACGCCGCTTCTGATTTAATTCGAGACGGAGAAGACATTTTGATGGTAGAAGGACTGTTTCTGTTAGCTCCCCCGGAAAAAGAGCTGATAAATAATTTGAATTTAGATATAGAAATTGTTGATAAAGAGGGGGCTTTACTTATTAGGCGGGAGGTTAATAAAAAAGGACGGAGTAAATGCTGGGTTAATCAGAGGTTGATAAATTTATCCACGCTTCGAGAGATTAGTACATTTTTAGTTGATTTACACGGTCAGCATAACCATCAATCTCTTTTAGACCCTTCCAAACATATTGACCTGATGGATAACCTGGGTGGAGACAAAATTATTAAATATAGAAAAGAATTATCTGATAATTATCGAATGTGGCGGGAAAAGAATAAAAAGTTATTTCAATTATTAAAAGACAAAGAAGAAAATTTAAAAAAAATAGATTTTCTAAAATTTCAGTTAGAAGAAATAGATAAAGCATCTTTAGTTAAAGGCGAGGACAAGACTTTAGAAGAGGAAGAGATGGTTTTAAAAAATGCGGAAAAAATTATTGAGACCATGGAAAAAGCTAATTTTATTTTCTGTGAAGGAGGACCAGAACAAGTCTCGGTAAGAGATTCTCTAAACGAAGTTTCCGCAGATTTAGGAGAAATTGCCTCGCTAGACCGACGGATAGAAAAGATAAGAGAAAATTTAAAAGAAGCAGGATATCAATTTGAGGATATTGTAAATGAAATTATAAAATATAAAGATGGGATAGATTTGGATAGCCGAAGATTAAGAGAAGTGGAGGGAAGATTAAATCTGATTAATAGTTTAAAGAATAAATATGGCTCCACTATCGAAGAAATATTAGAATATCGTCAAAAAATATATCAGGAATTAGAAGTCATCGACTGTAGTGAAGATAAATTAAAAAAATTAAATAAAGAAGTTAATTCTCTGAAAGACTTAATTGCCACTATTTCTCACCATCTAAGCATCAATCGGAGAAAGATTGCCGATGATTTACAAAAGATGGTGGTAAGAGAATTAGAAGATTTAAATATGAAGAGATGTCAGTTTAAAGTTTCAATTAATAATTACAAGGATGATAACGGAATAGAAATAGAAGGCAAAAAATATAAAGTAGGTCCAAAAGGGGTAGACGATATTGAGTTTATGATTTCTCCTAATGTAGGAGAAAAATTGCGCCCTTTAGCTCGAATTGTCTCAGGGGGAGAGGTTTCGAGAATAATGTTAGCTTTAAAATCAATACTTTCCGAAGTAGATCAAGTTCCGACGTTAATCTTTGATGAAATTGATAGTGGGGTAGGGGCACGCTTGGGTGAGATAATCGCTCAAAAATTGAAGGCGCTTTCCCAAAAAAGACAGGTAATTTGTGTAACTCATCTACCTCAGATAGCCTGCAGGGCCGGGAGACATTTTTATATTGAGAAATATATTTTAAATAATCAGACCGGGATAAGGTTAAAAGAGATGGAAGGAGAAGAACGGGTTAAAGAGATTGCCCGCATGTTAGACGGAAGTCAGATGGGCGAGATTACTATCCAGCATGCCCAAAAGATGTTGAATAGATAATACAGTAATGAGTAATAAGTGATAAGTAATGAGTGAAGATTATAATATATAATAGCGGATAGCAAAACTAGCGTAGAGCGTTTAGAAAATAGTATCGAGTATATAGTGAAGAAAAGAAAGAAAATAAAAGATTTGTTAGTTGGTTACTCACTAATCGTAGGACAGGCGTCTCGCCTGTCTATGCAAATGCAGGGGGTTCGATTCA
>QNBN01000210.1 GCA_003645695.1 Spirochaetota bacterium
CCTGTTTTTTTATCGCTGTATGATACTGGAGGCCTTTTTTTTGCCACAATTATATTGCCATCAATACCAGACAGACCAACTGATTTTGCTCCATACTTTCTTAGCATCGTAAGTATTTCATGATTGATCTTCCCTGCGAATATCATCTTTACAACTTCAAGAGTTTCCTCATCAGTTACCCTCCTTCCGTCGACTATTTTTGGTGAAATTCCCAGCTTTTTCGAAAGTTCTGTAGCCTGAGGGCCTCCTCCGTGAATAACTATTATCTTTATTCCAATTTGATAGATAAGGGAGATATCCTGGGAAATATCATCTATTATATCGTACTCTTTTATGAGTTCTCCCCCAAGTTTGATGACAAAGGTTTTTCCCTTATACTGTCTTATGTAGGGAAGTGCCTGTTTTAAAATACCAATATCCTCTAATTTCATTGTACTGTATCCATCTTTAATTTTTTATTTTAGGAGCTTTAGCAAGACAGCCTTTTGTACGTGCAACCTATTTTCTGCTTCATCATACACCTTTGAATTGGGTCCATCAATAACCGCATCAGTAACGATGACATTTCGCCTTACCGGCAAACAGTGAAGAAATATTGCATCTTTTGTTAGATTCATCTTGTTTTCATCAACTATCCAATTTTTAAACTTCTTTCTGTAGTTTCTCTCTTTGTCCTCATTACCATAAAACTTTAGACTCCCCCAGCTTTTTGCATAAACCACAAGGCTGTCTTTAAAACCTTCATCAATGTCATTGGTTATTTTAAGGCTCCCTCCGGATTTTTCTGACAGGTCCTTCGCTTTTGCAACTATATCGTTGTCAAGCTCATAGCCTTCAGGATGAACAAGCCTGACATCCATTCCCATCAGAGTGGAGGCCATAAGAATAGAATTGGGGACGGCCATCGGAAGTGGGTTTGGGTGGTAGGCCCAGGTAATTGTTATAGGTATATTTTTTGTTTTGCCGTAGGTTTCTTTTACCGTAAGGATATCAGCCAGCGCTTGATTTGGATGGTAGAGAGAGGATTCCATGTTTATTATTGGTACTCCTGCATTTTTAATAAATGCATCAATAACGGGGTCCTTCTTATCTTCTTCCCATGATTCCCCTCTCGGGAATGCTCGTATTCCAATAGCATGAGAGTACCGTCCTAAAACCCTGGCGGCATCCTTAATGTGTTCTGCAGCAGTTCCGTCCATTACTGCACCTTCTTCTATTTCGATTTTCCACGTATCGCTCCCTGCATTTAGGGTAACCACATTCCCTCCAAGTTCCATCATTGCTAATTCAAAGGAAGCCCTTGTTCTTAATGAAGGATTGAAGAATAGTAGAATCAGATTTTTTCCCTGTAGGTTATCCTTTATTTCGCCCTTTTTTAACATTTCTGCTAAATTCAAGAGTTCATCTATCTCCTCATAACTGTAGTCGGAAACGGATATAAAGTTTTCCATCTGATTTTTCCTCCAACTGATATAATACAAGCTAATTTATTATAAAAATATCTACTGTCAATTAATTTATGGTAACACTTACCGTATTTAAGGAGGTTATGAATTAAGAGTTTGCACTGCTACATTTAAAATGTTGTTGCCTTCTTAAATCCCTCTGATAATGGGTTTATGGTAGGATGGACAGTAATACATATTTTATCATTTATGCTATGTTAGCAGGATATTAGAAATCTATGAATAAAACCTTCGTTAATGAAATGGGATTATTCTTTAACTTTTTCTTCACTTACAGGACAGAAATCCGCCAATGTGTTCATTAGAAAAGATCTACTTTGAATATTCCTTTAAAGCCTCAAAGAAAATACCAAGATCTTCTTTTTTAAGGATAATCGGTGGCAGAAGTCTCAATACATTCTTTTTTGCAGATGTTCCTGTGATTATCCCTCGTTCAAGAAGATAATCTCTAACTTTAGCTGCTTCTTCGTTAAGTTCAATTCCAAGAAGAAGCCCTTTTCCCTTAACATTTTTGACAATAGGAATACCCATCAAATTCTCAGTTATATAAGAACCTATTTCAAGTGCATTGGATAGCAGATTTTCATTTTTGATTATTTCAATATTTGCCAGTATAGCAGCAGATGCTATTGGTCCTCCTCCAAAGGTAGAGCCATGTTCTCCGTGTTTGATTGTTTTTGATATATCCTCATTTATTAGTACAGCGCCTACAGGTATTCCTCCTCCAATTCCCTTTGCACAGGTTATAAGATCTGGAGTTACACCAATTGCATCTCCAAAGAACCAGCTTCCTGTTCTACCAAATGCGGTTTGAACTTCATCAAATATCAGGACTATCCCTTTTTCTGTACAGATATCTCTCAATGCCTTATAGTATTGGTCATCTGCTATCTCTATCCCTGCCATTGACTGGATCGGTTCAAGAATAATTCCTGCTACATCATCTGAAAGAACCTCTTCAATTGCACTTATCTTCCCAAATTCAACGAATTTAAAAGCATCTATAACAGGGGCAAATTGATTTCTGTAATTACCGAGTGAGGTAGCGCTTAGTGCACCTATTGTTCTTCCATGAAAACTATTTTTCATTGCGATAACAGTTTGTTTACCTGTAAACCGCCTTGCAATTTTTAAAGCTGTTTCATTTGCTTCGGCACCAGAGTTACAGAAGAATACCTTATTTATCTCGGTTGGAGCTACATTAATTATAGCTTCAGATGCTTTCGCCCTAATTTCGAGGTAAACAACATTCGAATAGAAGATTAGTTTATTCACCTGCTCGGTTATGGCTTTAACAATATGCGGATGAGAATGCCCTACGATAGCTACAGCGTGTCCTCCGTAAAGATCAAGGTACTTCTTGTGGTTTGTATCGTAAACGTAAACGCCCTCTCCTCTCTCGATAGAGATTGGCAATTTTTTATAGGTATTTAACTGATATTGATCTTCAATCTCTTTAATTTCTTCAAATTTGCTCTTCAATTTTGACTCCTATATTATATATAGTTTTTTTCTAAAAATAGCTTATTATTAAAAAGCATATAGATCCTGGATCAAACCCTGGATAACGAGCAGGTACGCAAATGCCATAAATTTTGATTGAAAGATTACCTGCCTATTTATTCTTCGAAATTCTGTCATATTTCAAGGTCTCATACCGGGAAACTCAATGCCCTCCATTTCTTCAAAGCCGAACATTAAATTCATATTTTGAATTGCCTGTCCAGATGCACCTTTTACTAGATTATCGATAGCACTCATGGCAACAATAAAGTTATTTTTATACACAAATGAAATTTCAGCATAGTTTGTACCATAAACTGATGCTACTTCTGGTGAGTTTTCAACTATTCTGATAAACTTTTCATTTTTATAAACAGTTTTATAGCTTTCTCGAAGTATTTCTGGAGAAATATTGTCATTATAAAGGGTTGCGACAGTGTAGATACCTCTAACAAAGGGTCCAGATTGAGGTATAAAACCAATTTCATAATCATAATTCAGTATTTTATCCTTTAAGAATCTTTCAATTTCCGGAAGATGTTGATGGCAAAGTATCTTATAGGATTTAAAGTTTTTTGCCCTGATTGGATGATGGCTAACATCTTTGGGAGATTCTCCTGAACCAGAGGAACCAGTTACTGAAACTATTGATATTTCTCTCTTAACAAATCCCGATTTGAACAGCGGAAATATGGCGAGAAGGATTCCCGTTGCAAAGCATCCAGGATTCGCAATATATTTTGCCTTTTTTATTTTTTCCCGATTAAGCTCTGTAAGACCATAAACAAAGCTGCTGAGAAGGTCAGGGGATTTATGATCCTTCCCGTAGTACTGTTTATAGATGTTTGGATTTAAGAGTCTAAAATCACCGCTTAGATCGATGATTTTTGCGTTTGGCAAAGCCTTCTGGATTAATGGTACAAGGCTCATTGAGGTGCCATGAGGAGTTGCCAGAAATATGCAATCTGTGTCCAGCGGAAGATTTTCAATTTCCGGATCTGTGAAGGTTAGCTCAGTTACCCCTCTTAAAAATCTATGGATTTCATAGATTTTGGATCCTGCATATCTTCTTGAAGTAACAAAATTGATATTTACCTTCGGATGAAAAAGTAAAAATCTTAGAAGTTCTGAGCCAGTGTAGCCAGTTGCCCCAATGATACCAACATTTATCTTTCTTTTCGTTTTAAAAATCATAATTATTTCTCTTATCTAATTTTATTTATAATATATTCTGTTATTTTCTCTGAATTGTCAATGCTATTTATTGCAGAAATTTTTAACCTATTTTTTATGTAATTTATTCCAACTATATTGTCTGTTACAGGTCCTGAAATAATATCAACTTTAAGATCCCTGGATAACATAAACTCCACAATACCTCTGGCCCCTACCTGATCATTGGCGCATGCAATGTTAATAATGACGTTTTCTCTCATTTTAGTATCATTAAAAAAGTTTTCAACTCCATACTCACCATAGATACCATCACCAAGCTCAAGGACAATCACATCGCTTTTTTCTTTATCTAATTCCTTAATTATTGAGTACCCAATTTTTTCCACCCTATCTATATTTACGGTTGAAGGGAAACCAAAATCTAGAAAAGAAAGAGCCTTCACTGCACCATGGTCTACCATATTTAATGTGTCTTTTAAGGCTCCAATACCGGTTACCTTCCCTCCTCCTACTCTGTATCCGTTTAAGGTTAACCCTCTTATTATCTTTGAAACTACTATTGTTTTGCCACAGTTCATATTTGTACCTGATACGAGAATGATTGGAGTAGAGGAATCAAAATTATCCCGTAGAGACAGAGAGCGATTTTTGATGTTTAAACTTCTCCCATCTTTTACAACCATACCCAGAACCTCAACATTTAAGGGTTTACCGTACTCCCTGTTATAGGAAATTGCCTTACCGATAATTCCTCCGATATTCAAAATATTTAGAGTTTGGCCAGCCTTTATTGATTCTGGCACTATCCCAACAAACCCTTTAAGTGCACTCCTCCTGCCCAAAACCCCCACAATCACATCATCCCTTGATATTTTAGAAAGCCTACCACTTCTGAGCTCGAGCTGATTGTAAACCATCTTCTCCTCAAGGGCTTTTACTGCAACCACGGTACCGCTTTCAGGGATAATCTCTTCAGATATTTCCACTTCTTTCATCTCATTGGGGATGTCTAGATTTATTGTAGTGGAAGCAACTTTATCAACTTTAATTTTCTTCATCTCTTGCTCTTTTCTCTGCTATCCTTATTTGGAATTTTTTAATATCTGAAGACTTCATCAGTTGAGTTTTCCCTTATTTAAAGCTTTGGATTTTGGATTAATTTTGATTCTCATACTTCCTTAATGTTCAATCATTTTCTGTTAACTCTTTAACAAAACTGGTATTCACGATATTAAAGAGTCTCTGGGGAATACCATATACCTTGCAGAATCCCTCAGCATCTCTCCAATCCCAAAGCTTTTGAACCTCTCCATAGGTAGCAAGGTCCTTTTTAATCATTGAATTGGGACTTTTAACCCCTGTAACAAGGAAGCTTCCATCTTTAAGAAGTACTCTTGCCGAGCCTTTTACGTATTTTTGCGATGAATCTATGAGAGCTTCAATATCCCTCATTACAGGATCGAAATATTGGGCTTCATGAAGCATATCACCATACACCTGTCCGAGATGATCCTTCCAGAATCTTTGCTGTTTTGAAAGAACCAGTTTCTCCAGCTCTTTATGGGCTGTAATGAGAATGATTGGAGCAGGAGCCTCGAATATAATTCTACCCTTAA
>QNBN01000211.1 GCA_003645695.1 Spirochaetota bacterium
ACAACTGAATGTTCTAAGCCTGCTTGCCGTTTTTTTTTCCTTTGTCTTTCAGGTACTATTCCTGAGAAAGTATGGGGCTGTTCTTGCAACAGACCAGTACTATCTTGTAATTGGTATTATATTTTTTATCTCAAGTATAATTAACGGACTCCTGACTGACCTTTATATACCTGTGTACAAATCCCTTCCCGAGGAAGGTAAAGAAAGGCCTATGTTAACAGGTGCCTTGCTTGTTCTTTCATTAATTATATCCCTATCCGCTGTAATACTGATTGAAGCGATACCAGGAATATTTGTAAAAATTTTTGCCTCTGGTATAAAAGGAAAAGGAGCCACTGAAGCAGTAACATTATTGAGAATAACTGCACCTTCATTGATATTTATTTTTGTTAACAACATATTTATGCTAACGCTGAATACACATATGTATTTTATATTACCCTATAGCCTTAGATTGCTCCCACCCCTATCCAACATCTTAACACTTCTGTTCCTCGCCCAAAGATTTGGAGTAAAGGTTATACTTGTTGGATTTGTTCTTTCCCAGTTTATCACCTTCATAATATACATTATATATTCACCCGGCAGAATTGATATAACCCTCAATAATCCCTTCTCAAATAACCAGCTGAAACGCCTGCTGGCAAAAAATCTTCCTATTCGCTTTGGTAACATCCTGTATCTCCTGAAAGACCCTTTAACATTAAACTTTTTATCCTATCTTGGAGAAGGGAGTATAACAATATTCAACTTTGCTCAAAAAATATATATGATTATCCAGAATACACTTCAGTTACCATATATATCTACCTTCTTTGTGAAGATATCCAGATTTATATCAGAAAAAAAAGATAAAGAAAGCATATCAAAACTCTTCAGGGAAACACTTACCACTACAACAATAATGCTTGCAATCACCTACACTATAACAATTTTACTGTTTAAGCCAGTCATCATTCCTCTCCTTGGTTCAAACTTCGGAGCGAATCAGTTCAGGCTCCTTTTTAATACATTTCTCTGTCTTTCACCATTTTTTATGGTCTTTTCCATTGAGTTGCCAGCATCAAGAACAACATTTGCACTCCAGAAGTCCTTCGTTGTTTTGAGGATTAACATAATATTCATTATCTCATATTTTGTTTTACTAAAGCTCCCATTCTGGATTCATTGCATTAATGCTATTCCAATCTCACTCCTAATATCCCAATCTATAAATACAATTCAATATTATTGGATTTCCTATAAATATGGAATAAAAGTCCCCCCTCTTGATATAATAATACCATTTTCATATATTCTATTCCTTACTATTGTAGGATTCCTGACCTATACCCACCAGATATTTTTCTATGTTTTGACAGCAATTTCGTCCCTTCTTTTCTATCTGGTCTTCAAAAAGCAATTAATTAATGCCTTCAATGTAATAACAAGGACAGGAGAAATAAGATGAGGTGTCCTTTGTGTGGTAACAAAAATGGTCTTATATCCGTTATGAAGGTAGCATATCCCGAGATTGAATACAGGATGATTCATTGCCCCGTGTGTGGGTTAACATTTGCCTTTCCAATGGTTGAGGCACCAAAAGAGTATTATGCCGAGAAGGAATGGTATGGTGAAAGATGGGAATTTGCAAAAGTATGGGAAATTATCAAAGGAGGTTCAGGAAATCTATTAGAAATAGGGTGTGGAGAGGGATTCTTCCTGGAAAAATGCAGAGGGAAAGGCTATTCTCTTTATGGTATAGATATTAATAAAAACGCAATTAATAAAGCCAGGGAGAAGATTCCTGAAGCACGTTTTTACACAAAACTTTGTATTCCGTTGCCTGAAGGATTCCCTGAAAAATATAATATTGTCTGTGCATTTCATATTCTTGAACACATGAGTGACCCCGTTAAATTTCTAAAAGACATTAATTCCATTTTAATTAATAAAGGCCTTCTTTTTGTTTCTATTCCATCGCCACGACGAGCACAGAAAATATAAACATTTAGAGAGTGGTGGGATTATCCCCCACACCATCTCACCTGGTGGAACAAAAAATCCATAGTACCCTTCTAAATAAAACTGGGTTTGAAATACTTTCAATGGAGTTTGAGCCGTTAAGGTTCAACTATGTTAAAGGTTTTATCCTGGGTTATTTAAGGAATATATTTTTCAAAAAGGAAATAATACAAAAAAGAACCAGACGAAAACAAAAAAATTATTTTACATTTGAGCAAAAAGAAAATAAAAGCATTTTTTATGCCCTTTCTTAACTTCATAGCAGTTCTCACCTATCTTTCAGGTTTTGTCTCAGGGTTAACAGGTCAAAGTATGCTTATAATCGCAAGGGTTAAAAAACGGGAAGATCTGAAAGATAGTGGTAGCAAATAATATAAGGTTCAGGGAAGAATTGTCCATACCTGTTAAAAGATTGATCAACAATTACGGTGGGAGAAGAGCTACATTAGGGCATATATTGTATTCCTTCAATATATCCACAGGTGTTTTATAATTTATGTATGAGTTTTTTTCTCATAAAGTTAAAGTAGAACTGATAGGTAGAGTCTTTTGTAAGGAAACCTTCTTTTGAAGAGATTGGTTCTCTTGAATAAAATTCATCCTCTATTAACCTGTGAGATGATTCAACATCTGCATTCGCATTAGGATAATGTGGAGGAATATACCTCACCTTTGCTCCCCATTCTTTCTCAACATGTTACTTAAACCGTCTGTTAAGATGTATCTTTATTCAGCTGAATAGTTATGTCTCTCTTTATACTATTAACATATTAAGTAACAACCATCTTCCTATTCATCCCAAACTCTATCGCTACCTTTATATATAAACTCAACTGATAATCCCTCTCCACCATCTCCCTCCTCAAATTATACACTATACCCTTGTCTTTTAGCTTGTTGTTTGCTATTATACTGTAGATCATTTTTGACATCCTTGTTTTGGTTGTTTTTTCCATGGGCTTAACTTTACAATCCTAATTGTACCACCAAGTGCATGATCTTTTCCACAATCCATAGGTAAAAGAACTTGACTTTTTGTTTAACTATGCTACGTTTCGTAAAGCAATATTAGCTGTCAAACATCTTAAAAATGCATGAGAAGGAGGAGTTTACAAACATGAATAATGCAAATAGAAAGGTAAATATACCTTTGTTTTCTGGCATTGCTTTTTTACTGACTCTCATACTCATTGAATTTATAACTATAATGATACTAAATGACGGATTGTTTGTATTTACTCTTGACGACCCTTATGTACACTTAGCCTTAGCTGAAAATATTAAAAAAGGACATTACGGAATTAATATGGGTGAATTTTCTTCTCCATCATCCAGTGTATTATGGCCATTCATTCTTGCACCCTTCTCATCTTCTCCATATTCAGCATTTTTATTAAATGTGATTTCAGCAATAGCAAGTGTTATAGTTCTGGTGAAAATATTAAATTTATCAATTCAAATTAAAGATGACCATGCCCGCAATATATTTTTTTCAGTAATTACTATTCTTTTTATACTTGCTACAAATATAGTTGGCTTAATTTTTACTGGCATGGAGCATTCCCTCCAGGTTTTGGTTGTTCTCATCATTGCTTATGGTTTGCTTATTGAAATTGAAGAAGGTAAAATAGAATGGTGGTTATTGGCTGCAATAATTATTGCTCCGTTGATACGCTATGAATGCATGGCAATCTCATTAACAGCCATTTTCTATCTTTTGATGAATAGGCGTTTTAAGCCAGCAGGTATCGCTTTGTTTTTTATATTGGTATTCCTTGGAGGTTTCTCAATATTTCTTATGACATTAGGATTGGACTTATTTCCAGGTTCTGTCATTGTAAAGTCTTCTGTTGTTCAAAGTAGAGGAGCCATAGTTACCTTTATATCAAATCTTAAATTTTCACTAAGTTATCGACAAAGTGTGATCCTCTCTTTTGGCGCCCTAATGCTTCTACTTTATGCTCTTTGGGGTAATAAAATCAAAAGGAGACAATTAGCGACAGTTACAATATTTGCGGTTTTTTTGCATTTTATTGCAGGGAGCTATGGTTGGTTTCATAGATACGAAATATATATCCTTGCATTTGAACTTGTTGTAATTCTGTATCTGTTTTTACCATTAATTAGTGATAGGTTTTTTAACTCAAATAAATTAACTTTTAATTTATTATCTGCAATAGCTTTTGCCAGTGTAGTTGCGGTCTTTATCGGAGGGCCTTATGTCATTTCTTTATTTATGATACCTGTTGCTTCAAATAATATCTACGAACAGCAGTATCAAATGCATAGATTTGTGGTTGAGTATTATAAAAAGCCGGTAGCTGTAAATGATCTGGGCTACGTCTCTTACAAAAATAGTAACTATGTCCTCGACCTGTGGGGTGTGGGAACACCGAAAGCATTGAAAGCCAGATTAAATTCTGATAAAGCTAATTGGATGCAAGTTTTAACCGATAAAGCAAATGTGAAATTGGTAATGATTTATGATGAATGGTTCAATGATATACCCGATAAATGGATTAAAATAGGAGAGTTACATCTGGGTAAAAGGAAAATTACGCCTGCTCACAGTTCGGTTGCTTTTTATGTGACAAACAAAGATTCATATCCAGAGATATTAAGAAAGTTAGTTCTCTTTAGTAAAACTTTACCGGTTGGAGTGCAATTCAAATTTGAGAAAAGTGACACCTAACAAGGTTTGCATGGGAAGACAATTGGGCTGCGCTGAATGTAATTAAAGGAGAAATTTCTCCTTTCACATTTTTTATATGTTGTAATATTTGCTGCTGTTCTCTTCACCATTATTGCAGAAGTTACAGCCATAAATATACCGAAGGTTACACCAAAAACTTATATTGGAATAGTGATAATGAGTGTTTTTAACAAAACAATATCTGAATGTAGATTTAGACAACTGTTTACCAACAGAGGCTTAACTACTGGATAGGCAATAAAAAAACTTACTTCCCTTCTAATTATAACTCATTTCATAAAAAAGCTACTAATATTTCTAAATGACTTTTCTTAACTTCATAGCAGCTCTCACCTATCTTTCAGGTTTTGTCTCAGGGTTAACAGGTCAAAGTATGCTTATAATCTCAAAGGTCGAGAAACCCATTGACAATTAATAACAATCCTTTACAAATCTAACATGAAGACCATTGCTATAATCATTGGTACAAGACCGGATGCTATAAAACTTGCTCCGGTGATTTATGCCCTTGAAAATATAAAGGGCTTCCAGATATCTGTGATTGCAACTGCACAACATAGAGAATTGCTTGACATGGTTCTGGATGCTTTCAAAATAACACCGGAGATTGATTTCAATATAATGATTCCTGACCAGACCCTAACCGAACTTTCCAGTAGACTTATCCCTGTGCTGGATGAATGGCTCCGTGAAAAAAAACCAGACCTTCTTTTTGTGCAGGGGGACACAACCTCTTCAATGGCAGCATCCCTTGTTGCCTATTACAACAGAACCCCTGTTGTTCATGTGGAGGCGGGTTTGAGAACCCACGATATTAATAACCCGTTCCCAGAGGAACTGAACCGAGTATACATTGACCATACTGCAGAATTATTGATGGCGCCCACCTCACTGGCAAAGGAAAATCTTTTAAGGGAAGGCATTCCAGAGGAAAGAATTTATGTAACAGGGAACACGGTTATTGATGCATTGATAAGAATAAGGAAGAATGTGAACCCTTCAAATCTTTTAGAGCAAATATTTAATTTAAGGGGAAA
>QNBN01000212.1 GCA_003645695.1 Spirochaetota bacterium
AATATAAGCCCTATGAGACTTATCACTGGAGCCAATATCAGCAGTTTATCCATGATATCATCTCCTTATTACTGACTATTACCCCTTCTTTTGACCACTTTAAAAACCTTTCTTATTAAAAAAGAGCGTTTCATTCACACAAAATTTCTTCCTTATATAAAGTATGGTAGTAAAATATATCATAGCTATACAAGTGTATTATATTTCCCAATGAAAAATTATAAATTTTTAATTTCTATTATTAAGCTGTGGGATTTTGTAGTTTTTAAAATAATGCTGGTATATTTTTAAAAATTTTATTTGGATTGAAATCTCTCCATCCTTTTTTTCTCTCACTTCTAGGAACACACCACCTCTGTAACCAGAAATCAGTTAATTCTTTAAATGGTCTATTATACCACAAAGGTCTTTTGTTTTTTTGTATAACACTATGCAAATTTTTAATATGGGGGAATAGGTAATAACCCCTTTTAATATTGTGAAATATATACGAACCTGTAATGTTTTTCAATCCTAATTTTTTAAATCCTAAATCAACAAGTTTTAACTTTCTTGAGGGACCTGTTCCATATCCTCTTTTTGTATCTATCCCTTCCTGCTCTAAAAACAAAAGTAGCTCCTCGTAAAGTTCCTGAGGTAAATGAAAAGTTCCAGCGCCAGATGTGAATCCCAAGAACATACTAACTTTTTCTCCCTTGTATTTTATTCTTTCATAAACACTACTTTTTCCATAAGCACTTGTAGTAGTTATAAAAAGTAATCTACTTGGAATTTTTCTTTTTTTTAATAACGTTTTTCTATTTTGATATTTTTTTTCATAGGCCTTTCTAATTTCATTTGAGACAAGAGATAGTGCAACCATCTTCCCCCCGAGTAATTCATTATACGGAGGCAAAGCACCTATTCTTTGACCATACATTGATTGATTTATCAAATATTCTCTGGTTCCATTATTCAGTCCTAAATATTTGTCTCTTACTGATGAAGCAAGGGGAGGACTTTGTAAACCTATCAATCCGAATGGTGCATTATGGTATTCATCCCATAAGATAAACCTCATTTGTCTCCCTATGGGTTTATCATATGGTAATGACCACCATACTAAATTCCACCAAAAGAATAATCTTGATTCAAAGGAATCGGGCTTTACTTCAATCAATTTAAGCTTTATTTTATCTGGTTGTATATCTTTTCCATTAATTGAAAATTTTTTTATTTCATTCAAATTATTTACCAAAAATTTTTTATGGAGTCTTAGTTGTTCTTTTCTTTTTTGTTCATGTACTCTCCTAAGTGTCTCTTTCTCATTTCCTTTTGGTCTTAAATGAGGATTAATTTTAAAACCTTGTGTTTTAAGCGATTCTATAATTTTATTTCTTAATTCAGTAGGATTAACCCCCATTTTCAACACCAAAATTAATATTTAAGAATTCATTAGGATATTCTAACGCTGTAAAGAATAAGGGTGTGCCTGAAAAAGAAAGTGGAGATATAGGGCCTATTGTCATAAATGGATATTCTCTTTTTCCTAAACTGCTTTGTGGATCTCTAAACATTTGGTACAATCTTATCGCTTCTTCTGCACCACCAATTATCTCTCTCAAAGCTTGTCTTTCTACACCCCACGCCAACCCAAATCCAAAAACATATATTCTTATTTGATTAATTATTTCCTTGTCCAAACTTGATAGTGTTTGACTTATGAACATCCATCCAAGACCATATTTCCTCGTTGTACGTACGGCATCTGTTAACCTGTTCTTCACTTCGTTTAGAGATTCATCCTCTAACTTCCCTTTTGGCGCAAAACGATGGGCTTCATCTATTACAACTAAACAATTCAGTAATTTATTTCCTTTGTAATATTCTTCTGCAACTTGCGTTAATTTATCTAAGATTCTCTTAATAGTTAGTGCTTGAATATCATCATTCCAGAGGAGGCCTTCGGGTATGGCCTCTTTAGATAAGTCTATCACTACAAAAGGTCTCTTATGTTCTTCGGGAGTAAAAACCTCTTCACGGATTAATTTGTTAATTGTAATTGCGCTGTCTCTTCCTTCCCAAGTAAATAATTTAGCAACTGGAGACCAACGTTGATAAAAGTCATTAGGGTCACTACTTTCGATCACATTTTTAAAATCTTGAGCATACTGTTTGCTATATACTCTATTCTGATACGTTTTATCATTTAATATATCCCATACTATAGCATTAAAGAAATCTCTTTTATGGTATTTGAAAATAGACATTTCCCTACTGTAATCTGTTTTAGAGCTATCACTAGGAAATAAAGTTCCCTCATAAGTCTTTTTCTTCTTTTCTCTCTTTTTCTTTTCTATGTATTCAAGAAGTATCTCTCCAGCACGTACCCTATATTCATAGCTCCTGACTAACCCCTCCCAAAATTTTGATTTTGCCAATATTTTAACAAATAGATTAGGGTCATCCAAGATTAAATTACTGATATGGTATATTTTAACTTCTTTACCTAGTACTTTATACTGTTTTATGATCTGAGGATTTTGTTTAAAATCTTTTGTGAAATCTCCTTGAGGATCCAACACAAAAATAGACATTTCTTTATGTCTAGCATAGCCGAGCATCATCATCTTTGCTAGCACAGATTTTCCAGAACCTGTTTTTCCAAAAACACCAATGTGATAAGCTTCACCTGCTCCTAATGATCCCGAGCCGAAATGCTTAAACCACATGGGCATTTTAACATTACTCCCATATGCTCTTCCAAGATAAAATAACTCTTCTTTATAATTCCTCAACAAAGCATTCATTATTTCCTCATTCAGTAATTTTATGGGTGTTCCTGTTGAAGGCACAGTACCCAATATACTTTGCTCTATGCCTTTTTCTGTTTTTGCGAAAACTGAACTAATGGTCATTTTTGCTGTATGAATATCTTGTCTTTCGGTTATGGGGTCTACCCTTCCTTTTTGTCTTATTAATCCTCTCATAGTAGGATCTTGTGTCCACACATTTTGCATAGTGATCTCTGTAATTTGTCCCAAAGCATAATGATCTTTTCCTTCTTGTGTATAATTAAATATGATAAGATTTCCGACCAATCTTTTAGAAACAGCAGTACCTAAAATATCAACGGTAAATCCTCCAGTAGATGATGGAGAGCCAACTACACCAATTCTTTCAGCTTCGTCAAATGCTTTTTTAATCTCGTTTACCATCTTTTCTCACCTTTCATTATCCAATCTTCCTATATAACCAAGCAATTGTAGCTGTTGACATGAATGAGCCTATTACTTTTATGATAATCGATGTAGTTCCTGAGAGAGGTATAACGCCCCCTGTAAATATCAGCCCTGCAAAGAAAATTAGGAACGATAATCCAAATTTTATTCTATTATATTTCACTTTAAGTGGTATGATAATCTTGGGTCCGCTCAAATATTTTTTTTCAAGTTCAATAATGAGATACGTTAAATTATCAAAAAAAACTTGTTTAGTTGGTATATATATAATTTGTTTATCTACTCGGAAGTTTATGGAGATCTCTTTTGGAATTACTGGGTAAAAAATTTTTTCATCAGTTCTAATCACTATTTTATCTTTCCCTACCACAGATAAATCATTTCCAAGATAAAGAGATATCTCAAGGACGTATTTTCCTCCACTCCTTATAACATAACCTCTTAGAATCTCCACATGTTTATCAATGTTTCCTATTTTCAACTCTTTATCCTGTGAAACTTCACGAACTGCATCAAGTTTGAAAAATAGGGTCCTCTTATACGATTCTAAAACAGAAATCTTTTTTATTATACTTTCCCATGCTTCTGTTCTTGGCGAAAATTCTATGGGTTGTACCAATTGATCCATTACAATAAATTTTCCTGATAGATATTCCTTCCCCTCTTTAGGTCTTTCCTTTAAAGATTTAATTAAAGAATCGTAATCTATTTCGGTATGATCAATCCAATCAGGGAGTAATTCAAAATAAAGATGCAACACACTGCCTGATAACTCCGCCTTTATAATCTTAGCTTTTCTTACTGGATAAAACTTTGGAAATACCCCTTTGTTACCTTTTTCACTATCCACTATGACTATTATAGCCTCTTTACCTTTCAGGCTGTCTATGTCATTAAGTAATTTATCATCCACCCCTTTCCTATCGTATCTGAAATGCATTATAAATCCTGAGGGATAAGCCAAAACATTGATATTATCTTGTCTATATCTTTCTCGATAGGAGGATGAAAACAAATACACAATTTTATTATATTTCATTTTCTCACCTCTATTTACCATATTCAGTTCTATAACCATGCATAGCTAAATACATATTACCAAGCTCTTCTTCCCATTTCAAGGCCATTTCTTGGGTTGTTGTTTTTCTTATAGCCGGTAATGCAGTACCCAGATGTTTTACCATTCTATCTGCTAAATATAAAGGATAGGGTTCTACTATCCCAGGAGCACCGCATTGAAGTTTTAATGATTCGAACAAAATTGCCAGTCGTTGGAAATTTGAAGCAATTGATTTAGATATCTCAATTCTTAATGCGGGAAAATAAATATATGGTCGGTAATACACGACATAAAGATTATTTAATGCAGAAATTATCTCTTCCTTTAATTTTTCCAAATCTTTTAATTCATCTATAAGTGTTATATGCCAAGGTTTTTGAGGTTCTTGAATATTGATCGGTTTTATAAATTCCCCAGCCTCAAAAATAAATGATAACATTCCTCTATCTTCATATTCTCCAATGTCCAATTCTTTTAACTCTCTTTGAGTAATTTCTTTTCTTGTTGTGTATTTTGGAACTCCAACAAAAATCTTATCAGTCCTTGAAGATAGTAAAATTTCCTTATAAGCCTTTAATGCTTCTTTTATGTTTATGTTAATTTCTTCTTCATTATCTTTATCTTTTACTTTTATTCCTTTTATAAGAATAGTCGATAACTTTTTTGGTACCTCATTTATTTTACTGAGAGCCTGATTGAAATATATAAAAGGCGTAGTCAAAGATCCGTCTAAAAACACTACGTCATGAGGTGCACGTTTAGCTAATATTAACTCCATGCACACCATTATCGCTCTGGAAACAACTGTTGTAGAATCACTATGCGAAACTGTTAAAATCTTACTAAAATGACGTGGTTTTGGCCAAAATCTTTTTTCAGTAGGAGGTGTCAATCCCTCTACAGCAACTCCTGCAATTGCCACCATATCTGTTGCTATTAACTTTTCAATTGCGTAAGATCCATCGACACCGCATGAAGTTGGATATGTTTGTGTTATCGAAATTTCTGTATCCTTTTTTAATATTCCTTTATTTTTCAATACTTTTCTTATTTGTTCCTTAACTTTGTAAAGTTTTTGAAAGGAGTTAGATAAATTCTTTTCTAATTCATCGCATTCGTTTAGCATTTGTTCCACTAATGCCTCTGGTAATTCATCAAAGGGAGTTTCTATTTGTTGATCTATCACCATAATAAAGATTTAGATTTCAATCTTTATAAAATATTTCTTTTACGATACAAATTTCTGAAATTTCACTTTTCTGATATTTTTTTATATCTATAAAAAATGTCTTATTTTGTAGTTCCTGTAATTTGCATCTATCCCCTCCTACTTCTTTATTTTCGATCCTCCAGGAGGCAACACCTGCACTATATCATCTATATTATCATACTCAAGTATTCTGGATATTTTCTTTGCAAGCGATTCTTTTTTTTCATCTCCCTGAATTATTTC
>QNBN01000213.1 GCA_003645695.1 Spirochaetota bacterium
AAAAGGAAGTGTTGCTGTGAAAAATATTGCAAATATAACATATGGCAGTACCAGAAAGCGGAGGGACATTCTACTTGGAAAGAGAGAGGTGCTTGCTGTTTACGTCTACAAACAGCCAGGAACAAACATCGTTAAAATTTCTAGAAGAATCAAAATAGGTACAAAAGAATTGGAGAATCAATATGGTGGCATTGTAAGATTTGAAAAAATATTTGATGGTAGTATCTGGGTAAAAAGATCTTTGACAGAACTTGGAATTGCCCTGGGATTTGGAATACTGCTTACTATTTTTTCTGTATGGATATGGATGATAACTTTAAAAATTAGCCTTCTTATTATCCTTACAATACCTCTGAGTATGCTTGCAACCTTTATTTTAATGAAACTACTGGGGATTTCCATTAATATTTTAACGCTTGGAGGGTTTAGTCTTGCTATCGGTATGATAGTGGATAACTCGGTAATTATTGTAACATCCGCTATTGTTCTGCCTCAAAATGATGCAAAATCAGGAACGCGTTATAAGGGCACAACTGCCTCAATTTCATATAAGAGAATAAAAAATGCGGTACCAGCCGTTACATCGGCCACTCTTACAACTGTTGTTGTATTCTTACCTGTCCTTTTTCTATCAGGTGTTTTAAAGATATTCTTCATGATGCTTTCATTGATAATGGTTTCTTCTTTAATATTTTCCTTATTTGCTTCAATAACCATAATTCCGGTTATTTTATCCGATATGAACAATATAGGATGTACGAACCCACGTTTTCTAGATGTTGATTATTTTACTAGAGGGCTTTATAGAAAAGCGTTGAAGTATTTATTTAGACATTCATACGTATATATACTGATACTTTTGATAATTTCCTCTCTTGGATTTTTAAATTATCACCTGCTTGATAAACGGCTGATGGATCCATATCCACAGGATTTTTTCTTTGTAAAGTTCTTTATTAAAAGGCAGGGGTCAATAAAATATACCAAAATTTTTGTTAGAAGAATAATTAATAGAATCAACAGCATTAAGGGTATTAGAAGAATTATTACAACAATTGGTGAAGATCCGTCAGACCCAGGCCAGAATTTATCAGGCATTTTTGGAGTTAACAGCGGAGTTATGAAGTTTTACATTGTTGATAAAAATAATATTTACAAAAAAATATCAGAAATAAAGAGAGCAGTTGAAGGGTTTAACGAAGCTGATTTTTTATTTACCATACCGGATAATCCTGTCCAGCGGATAGTTTCAAGATCCGATTTTGATGTGAAAATCAAGGTCTATGGGAATAGCAAGGAAAAGATCAAATCTGCGCAGAATAAGCTTTACAGTTTTATTGAAGGAGATATTGGGAGAAAAAACCTGATAAGCTCTTCCTATCGGAAAAGTGGTGAGGATGTTTTTACCATAAAAAGGGAGTTTCTTCCTTACTTTGACGTTACTATTTCTGATATTGGCGAGTTTTTAAAACTTGCGGTATCTGGCGTTCCAGCGGGTAGCTGGGTAAGAGGTGGCTTTGATATCCCAATTCGATTGAAACTCAAGGAGGGTAGCATAAAAAGCCCGGGTGACATTTTGAACCTCTATCTTATCAATAGAAACAATAGCTGGGTGAAGATATCAAACCTTGCTGAAGTTAAAAATCGAAAGGCAATACATGCAATCTTCAGAGAGAACCAGCGGGACTATGGATGGATAGGGATAAATGAAAATCCTGATAAACCGTTAAATAAGAGCAGCGGTAAAATCAGTTTAAAGAGCTTTTTTATTCATGATAAAAGTAGTATGTATGACAGAGTTAAGAGATTCTGCCGTGAAAATAGTATTGATTTTGGCTGGGATGATCAATTTACAAAATTTAAAGAAAACTCCAGGGCACTCTGGATATCACTTTTGCTTGCGATTTTCCTTGAGTATGTGATTCTTGTAGCGAGTTTTAATTCTTTTACCCGCCCTATTATCGTAATGGGAATGGTGGTTTTATCTCTAGGAGGTATCCTGCTTATACTTTTAATCATGGGAAGTAGCATCAACATAAATAGTTTTATGAGTATTATAGTACTGATTGGGCTTCTTGTGAATAATGGCATTATGCTTTTTCTTGAATATACCAGAAGGGATGTTAAAAGTGAAAGTGATATTATAGAAGCATCGGTCATAAGGCTCAAGCCAATTATGATTACGACACTTTCAACAATTCTTGCCCTAATACCTGGTTTATTTACATCAAATAGAGTTCAAATATCACTTTCACTCACCATCATTTTTGGTCTTTTATATTCCACTTCAATTACACTTCTATTTTTACCGGTATTCTACAGGATTTTCTATATAAAAAAGAATCCGGTTTAGATTGATTTTGCTCTGTTTTTTGACTGTGGTCTTGTGTGGAATGGTGAGTTGATACTTGTTAATTCGGATTGATTTATCTAGAAATGGGATTAAGCCTTTTATGATAATTTTATGAAAGATGAATAATTCGCATGATAAAAAAGGATATTCGGGATAGACTTACTAATTTTATATATGATCACCACAGGGCTATTTTACTTTTTTTTATCTTAATAGTAATTCTTGGTATTTATTCAGTCTTTAATCTTCATATAGATTTTATGCCGGAGAGAGCTGAGCATGTTGTTACAATCATTACCGAATATCCTGATACTGAAACCAGTAGAATCATTGACCTTATTACAAAACCTCTTGAGAGAGCTATCAAAAATGTTAAAGGAGTAAAAGATATATACTCTTTTTCCTCGCGCGGAAGATCCAGAATTCTTTGTCATTTTAACCCTCACGAAAATATTGATGAGTTTATAGTAAGGCTCAGTGACAGAATATATCAGGTATCCGAAGGATTCCCTGATGAGGTGCATCATCCTATGGTATTCCGATATAATACCAATGATTCCCCAATAATAATGGTATCAATTCAACAGAAGCACAGTGACTCCGATAATCTTGTCAATGATGATGTGCTTAATAATCTTATAAGAAACAGGGTAAAACTGGAACTTTTATCAATTGAAGGTGTAGCAAATGTTCAAATTTCGGGGCTTGATAGTTATGAAAATCTTATAAAGATTAATCCTGATGCATTAAATAATTTAAAGGTAAATTACCTCAATCTTTTACAATATCTATTAAATAATGATTATAATTCTCCTCCCGGGGAATTTCTCTTTGGAGATGAGAAATTTCCTGTAAGACTTTCTGGAAAATATCATTCAGTTATGGAAATGAAAAAGGGAAAGCTAAAACTTGATAAATCTCTTATTTATAGCAGGGATTTGCTTGATGTTGTAAGAGTCAAACGCCCTTCTCAAAGATTCTCAATGGTAAATAATAGAGTCACGGTTGTTTTATTTATATATAGGAAATCTGGCTCATCTGTAATTGAGATTGATAGAAGGGTAACTAAGTGTCTCAATGCCTATTCTCATGAGCTTGTGTGGCAAAAGCTGTATAGTGAGGCTCATGAACTTAAGAATCTGCTTGATAGAATAACAGTATCATTAGCTATTTCATTTGTTTTACTGTCTGGATTTTTGATTTTTATTTATAGAAAAACCCCTGTTTTTGTTATCATTCTATTTATTTCTTTAATAATATCCTGCTTTGGGAGTTTGTTAACGATTTATCTATTTGGTTTAGATTTAAATATTATCAGTTTGGCTGGTGTAATTATTGGGGCAGGGTTTACCTTAATCTATGGAATAATATTTATAGAGAAACTTAAAAATGGATGTTGTAAAAATGAAAGATACCATACCGAAGAAAGCTTTGGTATTGAAGATAGATGTAAGGAAAAAACCAGTATTTCGATTTTAGTCAGGGCTATTGAGAATGCCCTTAACAGATCTGCAAGGCCAATTTTTAGTACTACTTTTGTAGTTACTATTGTTTTTTTACCTATGTTCTTTGTAAATAAAAGTTTCGGCGATAAAATATGGATTATACCATATAAGGATTTTGCTTTAACCATTTCTGCAACACTATGGTGGTCTATTATGGTTTATTTTTTGTTTGTACCATCCTTTTTGATCCTTATTGCAAAAAGAAAAAATCTTATATTTAAAATAACATCTTTAAAAAGAAAATCAGATAGCAATTTCCGGAAAAAAGAAAAGAATATTATTCGAGAGAAATTTCCTCTTTTACTACAATTTTTGCATGAAAAACTTATTTATTTCTGGAGCAGGGTTACTGAATATAGACCGCGAAGTAATGTTAAAAAAATATATAAAAATAGTTCAGGTGTAAACTGCTCAATTAGAAGAAAGGGTATAGGACTAAAAATTATTGAACAAAGGACTATTCGAAAAAAAGTTTGCAATCTATTTATTATGAAGCGCAGGTTGTTATTGGTACTATACCTGATGTTATCATTGGTTTTTTTATATCTTTTTTATCAGACTGATTACAGAGAGGTTACTCCTCAGCAAAGAAATTACAGAGAGTTTTATTATCAATTCAATACTGGTTTTACCCATAATTACAAGGTTAATGCTACAAAATATATCGTGAGAAAGATTTTACTACCTGATTATGAATCTCTGGGAAAAACTTACAAAATAGGTGTTTCTAAAAGAAGAAACCGAAGATTTCTAGTTACAAGCCTTGAGGGAGATAGGATATGCTTTCGATTTTTTGATTTTAATGATGATTTTTTAAAAAAAACTAAACAAACAATAATGCATAATTTTAGGGTTAAGCCGGTTAATTCTTTAAACTTAGAAAAAAATACTATTAGAAAGGATGGATTTTTTTATTCTGGCTTAAATAAATATACGGATAGTAGAATAGATAGGGTTTCATCCTTAAGGGTTCTCATCTTCGGTTATGATGTGAAATCTATAAACAGGTTGGCAGATAGTTCTTCAAAGATAATCTCTTCTGTACCTGGGGTTGTACAAATCCTTAAAGGATATAGAGAGGGGGTAGAAGAGCTTTCCATTGTGCCTGATATAGCAAAGTTGTACTTTTATAATTTGGATAATCAATCAGCAGAGAGATTTTTAAGGTATCTTTTTTACAAACCCGTAATATTTAAATTTTATAATGGAAAATCATTGGAGGATGTGAGAGCATCTATTGACACGGATGATTGGGTGCGAAAAATTGACAATGTAAAAGAATACATTCAAGATCTTAAACTACCTATAAGAACAGGTGATAGTTTTATCAGGGTAAGGGACTTTGCCGAAGTTTATTTCGGTAAAGCTCCCTCGGAGATTACACGAAAAAATGGAAGGCCATATATCGCTCTTGATATAAGGTATACTGGTAATAATAAGAATGATATAGTATCAAACATCAGAAGAATAATGGGTAAACAACCCTTTAAGTTTGGTGAGTACTTTGTAATAGATAAAGAGGCCTTAGCAGGAAGGAATATTCGCCTTACGATCCTACTTTCTATTCTTTTGTCTATATTTTTAACATGGATAGTAATGAGCATTGTTCTAAAATCCTTTATGTTTTCGTTTTTATCAATTCTACCACTGCCAGTTGCGATAGAAAGTTTAATCCTGTTTTTAAAAATATTTGATTTTTCAAACTCTATCTCTTCGGTTATTTCTGCTCTAACCCTTTTTGGTCTATCAACTATCTTTAATCTTTTAATTATGGAGGCGCTTTTCTTTAACTATTTTTCTGAGCCCTCACTTCTTAAAAAAGTAAACATACTTCAGCTACAAAAAATTGAATCAGGCAGTGAAGAAATATTT
>QNBN01000214.1 GCA_003645695.1 Spirochaetota bacterium
CATTACAGGGTAGCAGTTTGTTATCCTAATTCCTACCATATTGGGATGAGTAATCTGGGTTTTTTATCCGTCTTTCATCGGTTATCATCTACGAATGGAATTAAAGTTGTAAGATTTTTTTTAGAGAGGGATGGAAAACTTTTTTCTCCAGAATTAAATACTGCTAAAATTTACACTAAGTCGGAATCCTCAGGAAATCTATCTGGATTTGATGTCCTTTTATTTTCTGTGTCATTTGAAATGGATTATTTAAATATAGTTAGAATGCTCAAATTATCAGGGATTGAGCCAGCCTCGCACCGGAGAAACAATCAGGATCCACTTATTATAACAGGTGGCATCGCAGTAACAGCAAATCCTGTACCAATGTCAATAATTTCAGATATTGTTTATCGCGGAGACATGGAAATTAGTCTTTTTCCATTGATAGAATTACTCTTTGAAAAGAAGTTCAGGAAGTCTGAAGAGCTTTTATCAGATGTTTCAAAACTGCAGGGTATGTATTTAAAGGGTACTAGTTTGGGCATACCTGGAAGATCAGTTAAAAAGAAGGAGATATCCCCTGCCCATTCAGTTATAATAACCAACAATACTGTTTTTGCTAACAGGTTTCTGGTTGAAATTGCAAGGGGATGTAAAAATAGCTGCCGCTTTTGCATGACTCGAACCTCTAATTTTCCGCCAAGGAGTATATCCAAGGATGAGATACTTGAGGTTTCTTACAGGGCGTTAAAGTTTACAAAAATGGTAGGCTTAATTGCACCTGTGGTTAATGATAATCCAGAATTATCAAATATTGTTACAGATTTAAATAAAAATAGTATGAAAGTTTCGTTTTCATCTCTAAGGGCCGATAGTTTTACTGAAGAGCTTGCAATGCTTATAAAAATTAATGGGCAGAAAAGTATAACCTTTGCACCGGAAACAGGTTCTGACAATTTGCGGAAAAAAATTGGTAAAATGCTCAAAAATAATCAGATATTAAAATCAGTTGAGTTGAGCATAAGGTATGGTATTAGAAATATCAGATTCTACTTTATGTATGGATTACCCTTTGAAGAGTGGGAAGATATAGAGGCAATAAATTATCTTGTTAATAATGCTATGAAAATTGCTGGTAAAGGGATAAATTTTCATTTGAGTATTAACCCCTTTATCCCAAAGCTAAACACACCTTTTGGGAAGGAAAAGATTAAAAATTTAGAATACTATAGGAATGTAAAAAAATATCTTTTGAGAAAATTTACACATAATGCTGATGAGAAAGGATTAACTTTAAGATTTGAATCTTTAAAGTCAATTTATACGCATTATTACCTATCAACAGGTGGTGAAAAAACAGGATACTACCTTGCAGAGGGAAGTTTTGAAAAATCGTTAAGAATGATAGAGAGGGATTTTCTAAAATTATACAATAGTGGGATAAGCCCTGATGAGTATTGATCTTAAAAACGAAGAAATTGTGAGAATTGTTTTAAGATACTACGATTATCTCTACCTTGAAAAAGGTCTATCCAAAAACAGCGTAGATGCATATAAAAATGATCTTTTACTTTTTCTAAGCTATCTGGAGTCCCAAAACGTACACACATTGAATCCTGGGTATAATAGTATTGTAGAGTATCTATCATTCTGCAAAAAAACAGGGATAAGCAGTCGGACTCTCTCAAGATATCTTTCTGCTATAAGGTCTTTCTATAAATTTATGATTAATGAGAGGATTATAGATACCGATCCCTTAGCTAAAATTGAATCTCCAAAAATAGCCCGCTATCTTCCCGAATATCTGACGGTTGAAGAAATAGAACTGCTTTTGAATACTATTGATGATAAAACAGTTTCAGGTATCAGGGATAAGACTATAATTGAGCTGATGTACTCATCGGGTTTAAGAATATCTGAAGTGGTTGATCTAGATATTACACGTGTAGATCTTGATGAAAAGTTTTTAATTGTTACAGGTAAAGGAAGCAAAGAGAGAGTAGTACCCTTTGGAGAAAGAGCAAAGATTCTACTTGAAAGATATATTAACGAAGCAAGGCCTCAATTAGTTAAAAACAGGATTACATCTGCTGTTTTTTTGAATTATCGTGGAGAGCGTCTATCGAGAAAAGGAATATGGAAGATGATAAAGAGGTATGCAGCCCAAACAGGTATTAAAAAAAATATTAAACCCCATACCTTGAGACACTCATTTGCTACCCATTTAATTCAGAATGGTGCAGATTTAAGAATGGTGCAGGAACTTTTAGGCCATGCTGACATATCTACCACTCAAATCTATACACATCTTGATAAAGGAACATTAATAGATATTCATAGGAAAAATCATCCTATTAACAAATATGAAAAAAAGTAAACAATGATACATTAACCTGGCTTGCTATTGATTTTTAAAGTTTTCTTGTCTATTCTTTTATTGAGTATAAGTTTGAATTAAGAGGATTCTCTATGTTTGAATTAAGAGTTTTAGAATATGATAAGATTCTGGAAATAATCTCAAAATATTCAATTTCTCGACTTGGCAGGGATAGAATCCTTAAATTAGAGCCTAAAAGCAACAGGGAAACTATAGAACTTGAATTGAATAAATTAAAGGAGATTTACAGGCTTTCCAACTATAATATTGATTTTGTTCCTCCGGTAATCAATGATATATATCCCATGTTAAAAAAGGTATCGATTACAAATAGTTATGTCACGGATATTGACTTACACAGGATAAGGCAGAATATAAAGAGTTTTACCTTTCTTAGAAAAATAATTAAGCCATATCTAAAATATTGCCCGATTATTGGAAGTATGTTTAAAAACATATCTCCACCTTATGACCTTGTAGATATGATTAACGGAGTTGTGGATGAGCAGGGTAATTTAAGGGACGATGCATCTGAAAAATTAATTGGGATTAATGAAAAGATTAAGTCTTTAAAAAAGAGCATTGAAAAGATCCTTAAAAACTATTTTTCTTCTCCTGAAACTAAGGATTTTATTCAGGAGCCGACTATTACCATAAAGAATGATAGGTATGTTATCCCCTTAAAACATAGTTATATGGGGAAAGTCCCCGGGGTTGTTCATGCACATTCTGGGAGTAACCAAACGGTATTTGTAGAACCTTTTACAATCACAGATAAGAATAATGAGATTAAGATTCTAGAAAAGGAGAAGGAAAAGGAAATAAGAAGGATACTTCGTGACTGTTCGGTAAGAATACATGCCAGAGAGAATGAATTAAAGCTGATTCAGGATATTTTAGTGGAAATAGATTTTATTCATGCAAAGTTAAGATTTATGAAGGATTATCAATCGGTATTTCCGGAGTTTATAAATGAGAGAACCGTAATAATAGAAGAAGGAAGGCATCCACTGATAAAATCTAATGTGGTACCATTAAATTTAAAAATTGATAAAGAATATAGAGCTGTCGTTATCACTGGGCCTAATACCGGTGGAAAAACTGTTCTTCTAAAAACGATAGGTCTTTTCATATGCATGGCTCAATCGGCTTTGCCTGTACCAGCTAATAATTTTAGGTCGCAAGTATTTAAAAGTGTATTTGCAGAGATTGGAGATGAACAATCTATTGAACAATCTCTATCAACTTTTTCAGCTCATATTAAACATATCAAAGATATAATAAATAGTGCGACTTCCGATAGTATTGTTCTGATTGATGAACTTGGGGCAGGAACAGATCCTATCGAAGGAGGAGCAATTGGAACTGCAATTCTTGACCACATGCGGGAAAGAAACATCTTAACCCTTGTTACTACTCATTTAAGCATGATAAAAATGTATGCATTGGAACACCGAGATGTTCTGGTTGCATCTGTTCAGTTTAATCCGAAAACTCTTAGACCTACATATAGGGTTGTTTTAGGTATTCCTGGTAGAAGTAATGCTTTAGAGATAGCTGAAATGCTTGGTTTGCAAAGGGATATTCTAAATAGGACAAAATTATATATGGGTGAAAAAGAAAGATCCTTTGATAATGTTCTTAAGAGATTATCTGAAATGGAAATAACTCTTTCAAAGAAGGAAAATGATCTTAGTGTGAAAAATAGAGAGATTGAGGAAAAGCTTAAAGATTTTAATCAAAAAAATAAAATCTTGAGTGATATGGAACTATTCTATAAAAGTAGGTTTGAGAGAGAAGTAGAGGAGTTGCTTTCAAGTTACAGAAAAAAACTGGAGAGAGCCATTCATTCTGTAGTAAGGAATTCTGCTTCAAAAGAGTCCATTAAAAAAGCAAAATCAACAATTGAAAAAACAAAAGAATTCTTAAAAGAATATGAAAAAGAGGCTTTTAAAGTGTATTCTGATGAAAAAAAAGAGGAAATAAAAACTGGGATGGATGTGAAAGTAAGAACCCCTGCAGGTAAGTGGGTTAGAGGAACAGTTAGTGAGATGGATGAAAAAAAGGTAACTGTACGAGCAGGTCTGCTAAAAATGGTGGTTTCGGTGGATGATGTTGATCCTATAGAAATCCCCCCCAGTGAAAAAGAAATTAAAATTGTGAATAAGGCTAACTATGATGTAGAAACTATTGGACGACCTTCGATGTCCTGTGATATTCGGGGTAAGAGATTTGAGGAAGCAATGTTAGAGGTTGAACGTTTTCTTGATAAGGCACTTTTAACTAGTATTGATAGGGTTTTAATAATTCATGGTTTAGGAACAGGAGCTTTAAGAGAAGGAGTATGGAATTATTTAGGATCATGTAATTTTGTTTCAAAATATTATTATGCAAGACCTGAGGAGGGAGGTTTTGGTTGTACAATTGTAGAACTAAAGAGATAAAAATTATCTTGTTGTAGAGAATATTATTGAGTAATATAGGTTTTATAGTACTGAGTACACTCTAATAGGTTTAATATTGTCATTTCGAACCTTTATTTATAAAGATGAGAAATCCTTAATTTTTTATGAGAAAATCAGACAACAAATTTTGTAGCAACATTTATTAAAAAACAATTTTATTTTGATTCATTTGAATGTAAAAGATATTTTGCCACTACGCTTAAAATGGCACTAAGCTTAAAATAGCAAAAGATGTGTTTTTAAACTGAATTGTTTTATTAATATTTTTAATTAGAATAATTTATAGTGAGAGGGTTGTTTAATGAGTGATTTATACTGGGATAAAAAGGTTGAAACAATGAGTCGTGAGGATCTAAGAAAACTACAGTTGGTAAGATTAAATGAAACGCTGGCAAGAGCAAGAAAATCTTTATTCTATAAAGATAGATTACCTGAGAAGTTGAATGATCTATCAGAATTACAAAAAATACCGTTTACCACAAAACAGGATCTTCGAAATAGCTTTCCCTTTAAAATGGTGGCTGTACAGCAAGAAGAACTTGTGAGGCTTCATTCCTCATCAGGAACCACCGGACAGGCAACGGTTATATATCATACAAGGAATGACATCGATAACTGGACAGACCTTGTGGCAAGGTGTATGTATATGACCGGGGTTAGAAGAAGTGATGTTTTTCAGAACATGATGGGTTACGGACTTTTTACAGGAGGGCTTGGACTACACTATGGTTCAGAAAGACTTGGTTCTCTTACTATTCCGGCTTCGTCAGGAAACTCCAAAAGGCAGATAATGCTAATGAAGAGTTTTAAAACAACTGTTATTCATATAACTCCAAGTTATGCACTTCATCTTTACACATTGATGA
>QNBN01000215.1 GCA_003645695.1 Spirochaetota bacterium
ACTGAAAACTCCTCTTTGCCATCAAAACAGCTTAATTTTTCCTTTGACACATCAATGCCTATGAAGTATAATTTTTTCATAAGATACCTCCTATGTGATATTTTAAATGGTGAGGAGGAACTCTCTTGAGTTTAACCTCGTAGCAATGCAAACTGGCTTTGCCGTTTCTGCTACTGTTCAAACTTGAGGGAGTAACGGCCAATCTAGGGGACGAACTATCTGAGAAATAAACAGCTGTTCCAGGGGAGCATTGGCTCTATTCCTCCTCACTTATTTCATCATCTCACTGTATAATATATGGTTTATTTTTCAAAACGTTTCCCCTATATATAATCATGATGTCCGTAAGGACATCATACGAGGGGAGCAGGACATTTTTTCTTTGCTTCTTACTTTTTATCCACTCCTTGAAGAGATCTTTTACCTTTTTAAATGCTTCAGCCCTATTTAGATAAAAGTGTGCACTATCATCATAGCCAAGGGAGCTTGATTTTTGCCATTCATTGTGTTAGACAAGGAACAAAAAGGCATTTCCTACATCCAAAGTGACCAAAGGGAGAGAATAAAGATGAAAGACCTTTTAGCTAAAGCTAGAGAGAGGAATTCAGGCAAGATTATGGACTCAAAGAGAGATGAGTATTCATTGCCTACTTTAGAGGAATTATTCTCCTTAATGGAAGCTGAAGAAGCAAGTTTGGAGAAAGCCGAAACCACCAACGCCTATTCGGTTTACATGGTTTATTCTTCCGGGCCTTGTATTGGCAAAAAATAGGAGCTACTACGTATACATTGATCAATACTACATAGTGATAAGTGTTCCCAACGAGTTGGTTGTTTACCCTAAGAAAAAGCGACCCATGGGAGAAGAAAGAAGTCTTTACGATGTAGTAGAAAAAGAACTACTTGGAATCAAGGGATTAGTCAAATATTTACAGATATTTGAAAGGGACATAATCAGTTGCTACCCAATCCTTTTCCCCTTACCTAAGAGGAAAGACTATTTGTACAGAAAGGCACGGGATTATTTCTTTTTTGCTGTCATTCCGAGCATAGAGATAATAAAGAATGAAGAATTAAAGAAAAAACATGAAAAACATTTACTGAGGGTACAAACCTTACTAGCTCTTAGTGAGAGATTTCTTAATAATGTCGTTGATGGACATTCAAGGTATATACAGGATGATTTAATATTTTATGCTTATGTCATTCATGAGGCTATTAATTTATTGAGTAATGAGTTAAGTGTTATAGGAATTCCACTTCATGATTTGTTCAAGAAATTTAAAGAAATTGCCCAATCGGCATATTTCAAAATACCTAATAAAAATAAGCCATCTACCAACAAAACCGATATTAAAATCTGGGAAAACGCAAATCATTTATGGAAAAGAGCTGGGAGCATGTTTATAATTCCTCTTCTTTTGGAGACCACACCACATGGTTTAAAAGCTTTAGAAAACTATATGTCAGCCAATATCTTGATAGATGACTTGCTTGACCTGTTTGATGACTACAAGCATAACCGAGAGACACTTCCACTAGTTTTATGGAAAATTTACTCTCAAGAGATGGTCTTTAATAAATGGGCATCTGATTTTGTAATAAAGGAAACGCTAAACACAATAATAAAGTTGTTAGAAAAATCTTCCAAACTTTTTGATAAAG
This sequence comes from Spirochaetota bacterium, assembly GCA_003645695.1. Taxonomy (GTDB): domain Bacteria; phylum Spirochaetota; class B62-G9; order B62-G9; family B62-G9; genus B62-G9. The sequence continues at coordinate 1,666 of QNBN01000215.1, forward strand.
ATGGATTAAATTATCCTTCACAAACAGCAAAAATTCTTAAGGACAAATATTGTGAGTGGTTCCCTGAATATATATAGACAGATAAATGAAGTCCACTTAGAAGTAACAAATTGTTGTAATTTGGCCTGTAGGTATTGTTATGTAAATACCAAATATAAGCAAAAACTTAATAAATCTGATTACATGAACATTCAACTTGTGAAGCATATAATTGAGAAAGTCGCAGAAAAAACAACAGTGCCTACTTTAAAAATAGTGTTTCACGGTGGGGAACCACTTTTACTAAATAGTGAATGGTACGAAAAAGTTTTCCCTTATATAAGGGATATCTGTGCTACATTTAGGAAAAGTGTTATTCTTTCCATGCAAACAAATCTAACCTTACTAAATAATAATATGCTTAGCTTGTTAGACAAATATAATGTCATCATCTCTACAAGTATTGATGGCCCTGAACTAGTTCATAATTCTTACAAAGGTTCGTTTAGAAACACTGCGGCAAACATACTCAAGGTTAATAAGTTAGGATTATTGGGTGGAATAATAACGGTAGTCCATTTTCACAATTATAACAAAGTGGGAGAGATAATTGCAACACTAAAGGATTTAGGAATAAAGCAGTTTTTGCTGAATTTTGCATATTCTATGGGAAAGGGGCGAAATCTTCCCACATTGGATTTTGAAAAAAGATTTAAAGTATATAAAGATTTGATAGATTATATAATTAAAACGCAGGGAAAAGAAATTATTGAACACACCGCTTTCCTTAGAATAAAGAGATTTTTTAATTCTCCTAAGAAATCAGAATTATTATCAAATCTCTCATGTTGGACTCCTTTCTGTCATGCCGGGATAAAAATGCTTATGTTTAAACTGAATGGAGATGTATACCCCTGCGGATTCGCTGGGGCAAATGAGTATTTTAAATTAGGTAATATATATAATAACTTAAGAGAAGATTATATCAGAGAAAAATTAATGACTTTTCATAAAAAAGATGAGAAATATTATCGCGAATGCCAATATTGTGATGCACGAACAATATGCTTTTTTGGGTGTCCCGCTGCTGAATATGAAGATAAAATGTTTACAGAAGAAAATTGTGCCTTTACAAAAGTTCTCTTTAATTACTTTCTTCTTAGAAGAAATGAATTGGAGAAATTGTTAGATAATGAACATATTACTATCTGAAAAATGTACTAACTATTGCCGTTACTGCTTTGCACAAGAAAGAATGCGTAGCTCAGTTAATAATTTTATTTCTATAGATAGCTTTAAGTATATTTTGGATTTTTTGCATAAATCTAAAGTGGACCATGTAAATTTAATAGGAGGGGAACCCTTAATTCACCCAAATATTATAGAGATTCTAAAAATACTGAACGATGACTATAAAATAAAGACTGTCAGTATATTTTCAGGAGGGATTCTCCCACAACCGAAGATATTTGAAATAGCGAAGTGGCTGTTACCTGAGAAATACAATTTCATATTCAACTTAAACAATAGGGAAGGTTATAAAAATAATCATTACAATATAATTGTGAATAATATAAAATGTTTGAGATCTTCAGGATTGGATGTGACCATTAGCTATAATATCTATAAAGAGTTATTTAATTATATAGAAATATTTGAAGTGTGTAATTATCTTGGAATTAACAAAATACGATGGTCACTCGCATATCCAGGAATTAGAAAAGATACAGAATATATACATCCTGTACATTATCCTAAAGTCCGGAACCGAGTTTACCAGTTTATAATGGACTCTTACAATAAGGGTTATGAGTTGACTCTTGATTGCCAGATTCCTCTATGTTTTTTTACAAAAAAACAGATGTCCAAAATATTATTTATCTACCCACAATTTTATCAAAGGCTCGGAAAATGTTCTCCTGCCATAGATGTAGGGACTAATTTGGAGGTTTGGAGGTGTTTTGCTTTATATGATGATATTAAAGCTAATTTAGGAGATTTTAATAATGTAAAGGAGATATATAAATTTTTCAAAACAAAGACTGACTCGCATTTATATACAGAAGTCCCTGAATATTGCACTAACTGTGAATACTGGAAAGATAGAATATGTCAGGGTGGATGTTTAAGTTTCAATATAGATTTAATAAATAAATCCCGACAAAGAAGGAATGAATATGAAAAGCTTATAGACTCGCATAGGAATGCTGACCTTATGTCCATAAGAGAACCGCTACTATGGTGGTTATCAGACTGCATTGAGGATGCAGATGCACTACTTAGAATCCTATATTTTATACTTAAAAAAGGCGATTATGACCTTATTGAAGAGTTTTATGATAATAACAAACTTAGGTTGCACAGGCTTAGAAATCCAGTTATACTATATTTAATTGCTATTGCGTTTATTAATAAAAAAGATAAAAAGAAGGCTTTAGCAGTTATATCTGAAGGATTAAGGTTATCACAAGGAAGCAACTTAAGACAAAAATTCATGGAATTTCTCCGCTTAACAAGAAATGAATTGGAATCCTTTGAAATTTCTCCTTTTACTTTTAATCAAGTTTCTGGCATTTAATAGACAAGCCAAACTGCAAGACATCCTTAGGAAGGAGGGAGTAAGAATATTTATTGTGGCGTTTGTAGGCATCGGGGATTTTTTCTTGATGACCTCAATGATAAGGCACATTAAACACAAGATTAGAAATTCCCACATTACTCTTTTAACAGATAATGAAAGAATCGCAGAATACTTAATCAGTCAAAGCTTTATAATTGATGAGGTAGTTATTTTCAAGATAAATGAATGTTCAAAAAGCCAATTTTTAAAGTACTGTTTTTCTCTTAGAAAACGGAATATTGATATTTTTATTATCCCTTACATCAATCTTAATCAGAATACTTTACTGATTGGATTGCTCAGCAGGGCGAGGATATTGATAGGCCATGGGAACGGTGGGACGTGTAGAAATATTTGGAGTCACATCCTAGATACAGCTATACCATTAAAGGAAAAAACTTATGAGCCTTATCAATATTTAACCATAGCTGAATATATAACTCAATCCAACTCTGAAGATATTAGATTAGTTATTGAAATACCCGAGTCGATAGAAAATAGTATCTCTTACAAGTTGAGTTCTATGAACATAAATTTGTCAGATAGTCTTCTAGTGCAGTTCAGTGCATCAAATGGGAATTTTTCTTGGAAAAATTGGCCACCTTCTCACTTTGCAAGATTTCTCGACACAATTATTGAAAAAAATAAGATAGAAGTTGTTGCCGTAGGGAGTCCTGGAGAAAAACAAATGGCACAAGTAATAAAAAAGATGATGAGACACAACTTTATCGATTTGACAGGGAAAACCACTCTTCAGGAATTAATCGTTTGTGTCAAGAAGGCAAAAATGGTCTTATGTCTGGATAGTTGTATTGCCCATATTGCCTCTGCTTTTGGAACGCCTTGTATAACTCTGTTTGGACCAACAGATATGTGGGCATACAAGGGTAACTTTTATGCAATAACCAATCCTGTGGAATGTCAACCATGTGTAAGCTTTATCAATAGAAATCCTCTTGCCGGCAATGTTAATGATTGTCCAAATAGAAAGTGCTTGAGTGGAATAGATGTAGAAAGAGTTTTGGAAAAGTTTAACAAGATATGGAATCACTGACCTCACCTCTATTCCTGTTGGCAAATTTAACTAAACTATATTTTGTATTTTTCTCTAATTGTACCAATATAGTCTAGCCCCAGTGTTACATCTGATAGATTTATAAGGTTACTTTCCTTGAATAAATTAACCTTTTCTAATAACTCTACATTTATATAGGCTACAAATCTTTCCAATTCTTGGAGATTTCTTTTCGCAATATCTTCTTTTTAACAGTCAAGGTTTCTTTCTTAAATTCTTCTTGCTTTTTTGTATAATTTTCCTAATCTTATCAGCAAAATCACTAATATCTTCTTCTAACCCCTCTTTGATAAATCTCTGATCAACTTGAAAAAATAATTTTTGAGATCGGAATATAAATATATCCATGAA
>QNBN01000216.1 GCA_003645695.1 Spirochaetota bacterium
ATTAAAAGGTATGAGAAAATATTTGTTCGTAGTGAATATGTGAAAAATAAATCTACAAAAAAAGGGAAAAAAGATAGCTCGGATAAGATTTTCGTAACTGGAGATCTTGTTTACAGTTCGATAAAGATATTTGCTGATAGAAATAGGGTGAGATCTGAAATATCAGTTCTCCCTGATGATTTGATGGTTATTTTTATGCCTGGTAGCAGGGATTTTGAAGTTAAATATATGCTCCCGGTTTATCTAAAGGTTATCAATGTAATTACCAATGAGTTTAAAACTGTTAAGCCATTCATCCTTCGGTCTCCTTATGTGGATAATAGGTTAATTGAAAGCAGTTTAAAAAGTGCTCCAAATATAAAAGAAGTAAAAGTTGAAACCGGCAAGCTTGTTGAGTTTAAAGAATTCTCTAGCACAAATGTTAATTTTGCGATAAAAACTAGCTCAAAAAGAATGATTCCCATTCTCGAAGGCGGTTTAGAGTACTGGGGAAGAGGAGTGGATTTAGCTGTTACGGTACCAGGGACTAACACTGTCCAGCTAGCGTATAGGGGAATACCTGCTCTAGTTGTTGCAGCCATTAATAAACCTGAGATAATACCAATTGAGGGTTTTGCCGGATTGCTAAAATGGCTTCCTGGAGGCAAGATGTTATTAAAAAAAGCAGTTAAAAAATATATAAAAAATTTCCCCTTTGCATCTCTGCCCAATATCTATATGGGAAAGGAGATTTTACCAGAGCTATTTGGTGTTATTAAGACTGAAGATATAGTGGAAAGGTTGCGGAAAATATTAAAAGAAAATGAATTAGTAGATATTAAAAATAAGCTAATGCACTTTAGTTTCAATAATGATCCAGCGGATACCATAATTTCAGAAATATTTAAAGTTTGATTTGATTCAATTTTTAAAATAATAAAATCCGCAAATAATAATGATATAAAATTTTAGGTTTCAATGATAGCATTAATTATCCCTTCGTTTTTATGATAATGAACTCCCTCATTGAAATTATTTATGGTTAATAGATTAATAGAGTAATAATATATAAAAATTCCCTAAAATTATTATAAATAGGCAATTGAACTTTCAACCATGATAAAAAACTTACTTTGCCTATTCGTTTTATACCTATAAAAAATTAGATTTAAATATCCTTAAATATTTTGGTATTCTAATTAATCATAAATTATGGAACAAAAAACTGTAATTTTAATGAATAAAACCATAATTGGTAATATAAGTATTGACTTAATTTTGTATAAAATATAAAATAAATTTAAAATATCTAATATACCAAAAAATGGAGGTATAATATGAAACGATCAAAGATTTTCAAAATTATTGTTCTTGTAACTGTTTTATCCTTAGCATTTATAATTCCGACATTAAGTATGGCAAAAACTCCAAAAAAGCCAGCTGCGGGTATGTATTTCAGGCTTGTAACTCACGGTGGTAATGATCCTTTCTGGGCTGTTGTTCAAAAAGGAATGAGGGATGCGAGTGATCTTTTAGGATGTAGAGCGGATATTGACCTCTGTGGTGGTAACCTTGCACTTCAGCAGAAGAGGTTTGCTGAGGCAGTGGCCATGAGGCCAGATGGGATTGCTCTTGTTATAAACGATGACAAGGCCTGGGATAAGCCGGTTTCCGATGCTATCAAAAAGGGAATAAATGTAATTGGTATAAATAATGATGATAGCAAGGGAGCTGCAGGTAATGCAAGACTTTGCTATATAGGTCAGGATGATAGAAGAGCAGGATATGTTATTGCCCGAAGGCTTTTTGCTGTAGCAAAGAGAAAGGGCTGGTATATGGGTAATCTTAAAGTTGCTGCAGCAGTAGAAGTTCCCGGGGCAAACTATGGCAATTTCAGGTCCGAAGGTATCAGGAAAGCAATGAAGGAATTTGGTATCAATTCCAAACTTGATATTATTGATGCTGGTGGACTTGAAATGACAACTGTAGAGTCGAGGATTACATCATACCTTATTGCTCATCCGAATACAAAGGTGCTTTTTGGTTTGGGTGGTATATGTACGGATAGATTAACATCAGCTCTTAAAAATGCAGGCAAGAGACCTGGGCAGGTTGTAGCAGGAGGTTTTGATACAGCCCCTGGAACATTAAGTGGACTTAAGACAGGGTATGTAGAAGCAACAGTTGATCAGCAACAGTATCTCCAGGGTTACTTTGCCATTATGACCCTTTATTTGATGAAAAAATATGGTTTTGCTCCAAATATTGATACTGGTGGTTACCTTGTAGATAAGAACAATATTTCAACCATACAGAAATATTCTCCAATGCACATTAGATAATTTTAAGTTATACATGATGGGGGGCCACTGTCTTTAATTAAGAAAGGCAGTGGCAGTTCTTTTAAAATAAAGACTGAGAGTGTACCATGGGTAAGAGAAGAGCTAGTTTTTTATCATACAAGGCGTCATTTACATTCATTGTTTTTGTCATTCTGGTTGTATTTTTTTCTTTCTTTACTCCAAACCACACATTTGTCGGGTCGAATAACATCGGGGCACTGGGCAAACTTATTCCTGACCTGGGAATTATTTCTCTGGGTGTTGGGATTCTGATGATTGCGGGTGAGTTTGATATGTCTGTTGCATCTATAATACCTGTAAGCTCCTTTGTTTTTATTAATCTTCTTGCGTGGAATGTTCCGCTAATAATTACTTTTATTTTAACTTTAATGGTGGGTATTGCCCTGGGAACAATTAATGGATTTTTAGTTGTAAAAACTGGGATTCCTTCTTTTATTGCCACACTTGGTACGATGATGTTCTGGAAGGGTGTGGTTTTTGCTGCCTCAAGAATGATGCCTATTGGATTGAGAGCCTATTTGGAGCCTGGTTCAACTTTAGAGAATGTGCTTACGGGAACGATTGGCGGATATTTTCCCCTTCAATTTCTGTGGTTTTTAATTATAAGTATTGTGCTATTGTTATTTCTTCATATACACAAATTTGGAAACTGGATTTATGTCACAGGCGATAATAAAAATGCGGCAAGAGCTATGGGGATAAATACCGATATGGTTAAAATAGTTTCTTATGTGCTTGTTGGTTTTCTCTGCAGTTTTATGAGTGTTATGCAGACCTTGCGAATAGAGTCTTTTACCGCAACCCAAGGGTCCGGTTATGGATTAAAAGCAATAGCATCTGCAGTAGTTGGTGGGACTTCATTGACAGGAGGAGTAGGTAGTTTACCCGGTATTCTGCTTGGAACATTAACAATACAGATATTGGAAAATGGACTGATACTTTTAGGTGCACCAGTGTTTGGTATAAATGCTTTTATCGGAGCAGGAATTGTTATATTTGCAATATTAAATGTACTGGCAGAAAGGTTTAGAACAAGATAGTAATTATAGAACTATGTTTTTTTAAGAACTAATACTCGTTTTGCCAGTTTAAATAATTTTAAGGAGTTTTAAAATGGCTGAGTACATTGTTCAGATGGTTGATATACATAAATGGTTTGGAAAAGTGTATGCACTACGGGGTGTTGATTTTAATGTTGGTTTTAATGAGATTGTAGGGCTTGTTGGAGATAATGGGGCAGGTAAATCTACACTTATAAAGATTCTTTCAGGTTATCATATAGCGGATAGGGGTGAGATATATTTTAATGGAGAAAAAGTGAACATTCAAACTCCAAAAGATGCAAAAAAGCTTGGAATCGAGACAGTGTATCAGGAACAGGCATTAGCTCCCCATGTTTCAATTTCTAGAAATGTATTTATGGGTAGAGAACCATCAAAATTTCTGGGTTTCATTGATAAGAAAAAGATGGATAATGACAGCTTGAACGTTCTAACAGATCTTGGCCTTAAAATTAAGGATCCTAATCTGGTTGTCGAAACCCTTTCTGGAGGACAGCGTCAAGGAGTTGCAATAGCGAGGGTGTTATATTTTAAGGCTAAATTAGTGATCCTTGATGAACCTACTATTGCTCTATCTGTTAAAGAATCCCAGCAAGTTATGGAGTTTATGAAACAGTTAAGAAGTGAAGGAATATCGGTAATTTTTATTACTCATAACATCTATCATGCTTTTCAAATCTCCGATAGGTTTGTTATTCTTTCACATGGTGAAAAGCTTGCTGATGTTAGGAAAGAGGAAACAAGCTTAGATGAATTGATTTCTTTGATTACATCTGGTAAGTCCAAAAGTGAGGTTTAGATGAAAAATGGGAATAGATAATAAGAGAAGAAGAGTGGTTGATCTTTTTATTGAGTTTAGAGCACTGGATGTTTTCATAATATTTATACTGCTTTTCCTTACTTTTTTATTACTTTCACCAGGGCACAGATTTATAAGTAAGGACAACCTGGATGTTTTCTTCTCTATTGGATCAGAGTTCACAATAGTTCCCATAGTTATAGGGATGTTAATGATAGCAGGTGAATTTGATCTTTCTGTGGGATCTAATCTAGTATTCTGTTCATTTATTTTTTTTAAACTGATAGATGTAGGTGTTAATGTTTGGCTTTCATCATTTTTAACAATTTTGGTGGGTACCTTTGTTGGGTTTTCCAATGGATTTATCACTGTAAAGGCTAAAATTCCCTCTTTTATTACTATTCTGGGTACAATGATGCTATGGCGTGGAGTAACCCTTTTCTGGTCACAAGGGTTACAGAAGGCATTGGAGTTACAGGGCCATGACTTTTTTGTAAAAATATTCACTGGACAAATTGCAAAGTTTTTACCTGTACAGTTTCTCTGGTTTATTATTATAGCACTTTTAATTGGGTTTATAGTTCATTTCCATAGATTTGGTAATTGGCTTTATACTACTGGTGATAACAAACAGGCAGCAAGAGCTATGGGAATCAATACAGATATGGTGAAGGTTATTACTTTTTCTATAGTAGGAGCTGTAGTTGCCTTCGTTGCTATTATGCAGATAGTAAGGGTTGGTACTTTTACTTCGAGAGCAGGGGATGGATGGGAATTGAATGCAATAGCTGCTGCTGTTGTCGGTGGAACCGCTCTTTCAGGGGGTATTGGCAGTATATTTGGAGTATTCTGGGGTGCACTTATTATTTCTATAATTCAGAACGGATTGGTCGTTTTAAGAATACCTTATTACTGGACATTTACTATTTTTGGTGTTATACTTATCTCTTCAGCAATTATCAGCCTTTATCTTGATAAGAAGAGGCTTTCTGTTGGAGCTGCTGAAGCAGGAAATTAAAAAAATTATTTGACAATATTTAAAATCTATGCTATATAGTTAGCTATTCTTGATCAGGTTTAAGTTAAAAATATCAAGGTGAATATAGTAGATGAAAATTAATAAGATTATATATATCAAGTTTGATTGGTGGTGGTGGACTGAAAACCCATGAGGGTAGTCCACCAAATTAGCAATTTACCGTGGGATACCCTCTGGGTAAACCCACGGTTTTTTATAAACTTCAGGCCGTGGGCTTAATAAGGCTTACGGTCTTTTTTTTATATCTTTTTAATGAAAGGGGTGATGTTATGAAGAATTTTAGGTATTGGCCCCTCTCGGGGCAATGGAAATTAAAAAAATATAATAGCTAAATTTTATGTTTAAATTTAAATAAAATTCAGGAGAAAAAAATGGAGAGAGTAAAGTACAAATTGGAAGAAAAAGATCTGCCAAAACAATGGTATA
>QNBN01000217.1 GCA_003645695.1 Spirochaetota bacterium
AAAAAACAAAGATTATTCTTATCAGCCGTTTGTATCAATCGTAGTGCCAACATACAACGAAGAGAAAGTAATCGAGAAGCGGATTAAAAATTTGTTTGAGTTGGACTATCCTAAAGATAAGTATGAATTATAGTGGTGGATTCTGGCTCTACCGACAATACAACTGAGATTGTGGAAGAACGAAATATATGAGGGTTCTAATACTCAATTTACGGGATGTAAAAAATCCTAATGCCGGCGGTGCAGAAATTTTCACTCATGAAGTTGCAAAGCGTTGGTCTATTGCTGGCAATGAAGTCACTTTGCTTACTGCTGGATTTGAAGACGCCAAAAAAAGGGAGAATATTGATGGAGTGGAAGTAATACGATTGGGAAACACGTTCTCAGTTTATTGGCTAGCAAAAAAATATTATAAAAAGCATCTTGAGGGTAAGTATGGGATAGTTATAGATGAATATACTTATAGACCATTTATAACACCAGAATTTGTTAAGGAGCCCATTGTTTTCTTAGTTCACGAATTGGCGCGAGAAAAATACTTTTATGAATTGCCCCCCCCTTTAAGTCATATTTGCTGTTATATTCTGGAACCAAAATGGCTAAAAAATTATGTAGATGTTCCTACGATTACAGTCTCTAATTCTACAAAACAGGATTTGCTTGAAATAGGTTTTAAGAAAATTTATATTGTTCCAGAGGGGATCAATTTCAAGCCTTTGGATGAAATACCAGAAAAAGAAAAGGAGCCAACATTACTTTTCATTGGATTATTAAAGAAGGCAAATCTCGCTGATCATGCAATTGAAGCGTTTAGATTTATTAAAAAAGAATTACCCACCGCTAAACTCTGGATTGTAGGAAGGGGGGCACAATTTGAAAAATTGAAAAAAGCTGCAAAACATTTGAGCGTCACTTTCTTTGGATATGTAAACGAAGAGAAAAAATTAGAACTTATGTCCAAAGCGCATGTTATTTTAGTTCCCGCAGTAAGGGAAGGATGGGGTTTGGTAGTTACAGAGGCAAATGCCTGTGGAACCCCTGCTATTGGATACAATGTTCATGGATTAAGAGATTCAATTAGAGATAAAGAGACTGGATTATTGACTGAAAATAATCCAGATGCATTAGCTGAAGCCATCATAACTTTTTTCAAAGATGAAAAACTAAGACAAAAATTAACTGAAAATGCTTTGGAGTGGAGTAAAAGCTTTTCTTGGGATAGAACAGCTAAAGAATTTATGAAAGTAATAGAAGGTGTAATCAATGAGTGAACAACCGTTGGTTTCAATAATAATTCCAACTTATAATTCGGGGGAGACTTTAGAGAAGTGCTTACAATCCATTAAAAGGCAAAGTTATAGAAATATAGAGGTCATTGTGGTTGACAAAGGTTCCATAGACAAAACAATTGAGATTGCGAAGAGATTCGGAGTTAAAGTATATATCGTTAATGCTAAAGAGAGAGCCGAACAGATAAATTACGGTGCAAAGAAGGCTAAAGGAGGATATATTTACAGGGTGGATTCTGATTTTATTTTAGAATCAGGCATTGTAGAAGAAGCGATTAGCAAATGTGAGAGTGAAGGTTATGATGCTATTTGCGTTCATAATACTTCTGATCCAACGATTAGCTTTTGGTCACGGGTGCGAAAATTAGAGAGGGATTGTTATAGAAACGATGATCTAAACGTTGCTGCAAGGTTTTTTAAGAAAAGTGTTTTTGATGCTGTTGGTGGCTTCGATGAAGACTTAATTGCCTCAGAGGATTACGATCTGCATAACAGATTGTTGAAGGCTGATTTTAAGGTTGGGAGAATCACATCTCAGGAAGTCCATATCGGTGAGCCAAAAACTCTCAGGGAAATTGTTAAGAAGCATTATTATTATGGAAAAACTATTGGGAAATTTATGAAAAAGAATCCAGAAAGAGGTTTAAAGCAACTCAGTCCGATAAGATTGAGCTATATAAGAAACTGGGAAGAATTTTTTAAGCACCCAATTTTAACCGTAGGGTTCGTTATATATCAAATTGCAAGATATGTTCCGGCGGGGATAGGATATTTAATTACAATATTGAGTGTAGGTGAACTAAATGAACAAAAAAGAGACTAAAAATGTAATAATAATCTCTCCGTATGGCTCTGATGAATTGCTTAATCCTAAACACGGAGGTTCTAAGCTTATTCAAATGCAAAAACAATATTTAGAAGAAAAAGGATATCTTGTAAAATTTATTTCGTTAACTGAATTTCGCGGCTTCGTTCCACTGTTACTTAAATTCATAGGCAATAAAAAAGATTTCATCATGGATAAAAAAATAGGGGAAAAAAGATACTTAACATGGTTTTTAAATTTGCTTTTTAGAATTTTTATATATTATCTTCAGAAATTAGATGTAATATTTAGACAGAATGCGAAAAAAATATTTCGAGATGTGTGCAATAATCAAAATTGCGTTATATTAAATAATTATGTGTATGTTGATGTAAACGTTATTTCACAAAAGTGCAAAAAAATTATGTTTGCACATAATGTTGAATTTGACTTCTTTAGGCAATTAACAGGAGATAAGTTATATTGTAAGCTATTCTTACTGATATTTAAGAAGATAGAAAAAAAAATGATAAAATTGCATGATATTATTTGCTGTTTGACAAAAGAAGATCAAAAGATTTTACTTCGGGAGACTAAACAAAAAAATATAGTTGTATGGGTACCTTTGCCCTATCCTATGCAGAAAATGAAACAACCTAATAACACCTCAGAGATGAATAAAAACAGGTTTGTCGTAGGATTTGTAGGCGCATTTTTTGATCCTAATATTGAAGCAGCAAAAAAAATTATGGGTATTGCATCTAAAGTAAAACGTAGCGAGATAAAATTTTTAATAATCGGATCCGTTGGAAAAGCGTTTATAAAAGAATCTTTACCAAAAAATGTTCAGTTAACGGGTTGGGTGAATGACATAGATACTTACCTGCAGGAATGCGATGTATTTTTGAATCCAAAACAAAGTGTTAAAGGAGGTCTTGAAATGAAAGTTTTAGATTATTTGAAATATTTTAAACCAATTATAACTACTTCCAATGGCGCGAGAGGTTTTCCCCTTACCAATACAAACTCAATAATCGATGATGAGGTTGAATCATGGCACAAACATATACTTCTTCTTGCTGATAATCCCGAGCTAAGAATAAAAATAGTAAATAACTTAAAAAGTGATTATGAGAGTTTCTGTAAGAGAATGGATGATATATTTGAAAAAAACATCATTTAAAAATACCGCTTTACCCAGTAAGGGTGTATATTTCCGAGTTGTATAATTTTAACATCACTATTGTTATATATTACATCCATCTTTTCAAGATCTCGCTTTATAATATTTTTATCTCCCTTTGTCATAAATCCGATATCGGATCCGACTTTTTCCCTTGGGACATAAAAACTCCTCTCAAAGATATAATCTCTAAGGACTAATACTTTTTTATCACTCTCTTTTTTGGGATTCGAAATTTTAAAAGGTAGAGATCGATAATAAGCATTGAAAGAATTATCATGTATAATATTTGATGAGTGGATATGAGAATATATGAACTCTATCCCCGTGATCTCAGATGTTGTATAACCCCATCTTATAGAATCTTTTTTGGCGTAAATAGGGTTATCCATATTAGAAATGGGATTTGTTACCATTAAGAATATAAGCCCAAAAAAGAGGCAGCATTTTATTATCCTGTCTTTTTTGGGGAAGTAAGAACTAGTAAAGGCGAGCACTATGGGAGGTAAGGAGAGAAAAATGGCAATACCAAGCCATCTGTAACTAATAACGCTGGATATTCCTATAAAATTTATAGAGTATATAAATAGAATAAATGGCACTGATCCAAACATGAACCAATTAAATATTTTTTCCTTTTCACTGTTTATGTGAAAAAGTATATTTTTTTTTATAAGGACCACTATCCCAATGACCCACAACCCAATCATTAATGCAATATTCAAACTGAAAAGTATTTCACTACATATATCTGGTAAACTCTGAACGTGCCCGGCTACACTGGGAAGGAACTCTCTGGGTGAAAACATATTCAGTAACCCATCAAGTAATTCAAATCCTCTCTTGCCTGCCTCTGCTGCCCAATTTATATGGCAATGATACATCCAAATAGTAAAAAAGACACAAATCGTCAATGTCAAGGGGGGACGTATAATACTTTCAGAGAAGAACACTTTTATAATCAAAGACGCAACAAAAAAAGAGGAAACCAAAATCATTACCATACTCATAATCAGTGGATGGGTAAAACCTATTGCAAAAATTACTACAATCCCTAAAGGTATGCAAGCATGTTCCCATCGTAGGAGCAAGGGTATTAGTATTATGAATAACATAACTCCATACGAAAAAGGGCTAATCTGGCAGATATACCACAAAAAGAATGGAAATGGAGTAATAATAAGTGAAGACAAATCAAGTTTTCTTATTGAGATTCTTTTTCCAATGATGTAAAGGGATAGAGGAACAATGATACTCAAGGGAACAATGAGAGAAGTAGTAAGTGCATTTTTATAGGCAATGTCCATTATAAGCATATGTTCTATACAGGCAATATGGAAAATAGGAGCATCTACATATATAAAATCTCTGGGATTAACGCTCAACAGGTTGCCCAAATCAAGACCTGTCTTTACAAGTCCAAAATGAAACGGACTGTCTCCTCCAAGCACACTTGGAAAGGTATACCATAGCCCAAGCCATAAATTGAGGGTTAATAAGATTGTATGTAGGAGAGGCCAGTAACGATAGTTAGTAAAAAGGTATTCAGCAAAGACTATGGTTGATATAACAGAAATTATGATAAAATATTCTAAGGGCCTACAATATAAGTGAGTGTGAAGTAAAAATATAGAAAGAGTAAATAATGCAAAAAATGAGATATTGAGAAGGTACACTCCGCGAGAGGAGAAAATATTTTGGATAGAGCTATCTTTCCAATGCTTATCTTTAGAAAAAGATGCAAATATCAGAGAAAAGCACAAAACGATAGACACCGTTAGGTTTCGTATATTGTTTTCTTTCCATGCATAAAATGATATGAATATCGTTGAGACCAAAGCTATGCACAGCAAAATCTTGAGTAAAACAAGTCTTTTTGTTATATTCATCATATCTCCATCTATTTTTTAATTAATATTTTCAATCCCTCAATATTTCCTTTTAAAAATGATCGGATAGCACCTATATTTTTATAATATATTCCAAGAATTATGCATGTTACCCAAAATTGAAATAATATAGAGTATAGTAAAAAAGTTATGACTTGTGTTAGAGATGCATGATTTTTCATAAATAAAAACCTATTTCGAGTCATATAATATGCAGAAAGAGTATTTGATGTACCGCCACTTGCTGCGGCAATCTTGTGCCAGATCTTTGCTTTTGGAACATAAACTATATTATAACCAACTTTGTGTGCCCTAGCACAAAAATCTGTTTCTTCCCAATATAGAAAATATTGCACATCGAGCATGCCAATATGATTAACTACTTTATTCTTAATTAAAAAACATGACCCCTCAAGATAATCAACTTCTCTTGTCCTGTCATATTCCCCTTTGTCTATTTTATTATACCCAATATGACACGATTGACCTTTCCACATG
>QNBN01000218.1 GCA_003645695.1 Spirochaetota bacterium
AGCTTTCAATTGTGCTAAAACATTAGTTTACCTGTTTATTATATTCCTACAAAAATTAGTATCAAATATTCATAACTATTTTTTAACTAAACATAGAACACTGTTATTAAAGACAAAGTAAAATACTGACACAAAAAAGAAAGATATATCTTTGCTCTACCATGATTTTTATGAATAAAACCATATATGAAAAATTCTCTATTGAAATTAGAAACAAAATTATTCTTTTGAATTATACATATTAAAAGTTTATTCTATACATTGGTTTTTTTCAAATCTATCAAAAGAATATAACACCTTTTTTAAAAAAAACATGATTTCTGTAGATTTTGTTTTACTGTTTTCCAATGGGTGCAAAGTGGTAGAATTCCATTGTAAATGTAGCCCTCCCCTGGCTCATTGAACGAAGGTCTGTTGTATAGCCGAACATCTTTGACAGTGGAACAATAGCATCTATCTTTTCAACTACCTGCCTGCTTTCAATGCCCAATATCTGGCCACCTCTTGCATTTAAGTCACCTATTATATCTCCAACAAATTCTTTGGGAGTAGTTACTTCGACGAACATATAGGGTTCAAGAAGTATGCCACCTGCCTTGCTGCAAGCTTCATCGAAGGCATGGGAAGCTGCTGAAGTGTAGCCGATCTCAGATGAAGTCGAGGGGTTAAAGGATCCTCCTTCTAAAACTGCAAGAATATCGATTACAGGGTATCCGGCAGTAACTCCCCTCTCCATGGCAAAAAACACACCCTTCTTTACGCTTTCAACAAATTGAGGAGGGATTTCGGTTTCGGGA
Source organism: Spirochaetota bacterium (assembly GCA_003645695.1). Lineage (GTDB taxonomy): Bacteria > Spirochaetota > B62-G9 > B62-G9 > B62-G9 > B62-G9. The sequence goes on from QNBN01000218.1 coordinate 798, forward strand.
GCTCTGTTTTCAAACTTATTGCCACTTCCCCTGGGTAAGGGGTGTACAGAGATTATCACATGTCCAAAATGCTCCCTGCCTGCGATCTGACGCTGAAACTTTACTTCCGCATTTGCTTCTTTTGTGATAGTTTCTCTGTAGGCAACCTGTGGTTTTCCAATGTTGGCATCAACATGGAACTCCTTAATAAGCCTTGTGGTTAGAACATCAAGGTGAAGCTCTCCCATACCAGATATTATGGTTTGGCCTGTTTCTTCGTTAATTTTGACTCTGAAAGTAGGGTCTTCCCTTGCCAGCCTTTCAAGGGCCTGTTCCAGTTTAGCCTGAACCCCTGCATTTTTTGGCTCAATGGCAACCGAGATAACAGGATCTGGGAATACTGGCCTTTCAAGCAGAATCTGCTTGCCCTCACTTGCAAGGGTATCTCCAGTATGTGTAAACTTGAACCCAACCGCTACACCTATATCCCCGGCGGCTATTTCATCTTCATTAATCATCCTGCTTGAATACATTCTAATAAGTCGATTCACCCTCTCCCGTTTTTTCTTGTTTACATTATAAACTGTTGAGCCATTCTTAATAACACCAGAATAAACTCGAATATAGGTTAAAATTCCAGCTTGAATATCATTTTGAAGCTTGAATGCAATCGCAGCTAAAGGTTCATAATCACTGCATTTTCTTATTTCTTCTTTGCCAGTTTTTGGATTGGTTCCTTTAACAGGAGGTATATCAATAGGAGAGGGTAAAAAGTTAACCACACCGTCAATAATTGGCTGTACTCCAATATTCTTCAGAGATGCTCCGCAGTAAACAGGAACTCCTTTGTATGAAATGGTCATCTTTTTTATCAATTTTAAAATTTCATTCTCTTTAAGTTCCCCTTCTTCAAGGTATTTCTCCAGAAGTTCATCGTCCTCTTCAGCAATCTTTTCAAGAAGATTGGATCTGTACTCCTCTGCTTTTGTTTTTAGTTCCTCAGGGATCTCTTCATATCTAAATGTAGCTCCAAAGTCATCGCTGTTCCAGTAGACAGCTTTCATCTTAATAAGATCCACAATACCTTTAAATTCGTTTTCAACTCCGATCGGGAGCTCAAGAATCAGGGGATTTGCAGCGAGTTTATCCTCCATCATTTTAACGCTTCCGAAAAAATCAGCACCGACCCTGTCCATCTTATTAATGTAGGCCAATCTTGGTACTCTATACTTATCAGCTTGATGCCATACCGTTTCACTTTGGGGTTCCACTCCATTTACTGCATCAAAAATCACAACAGCTCCATCAAGCACCCTTAAAGACCTCTCCACCTCAGCAGTAAAATCCACATGCCCCGGAGTATCTATTATATTGATCATATGTCCTTTCCAGTTGCAGGTAATAGAGGCGGAAGTGATAGTTATTCCTCGTTCCTGCTCCTGCTCCATCCAGTCCATGGTAGCCTGGCCATCATCGACTTCACCTATTTTGTGGGATAAACCTGTATAGTAGAGTATTCGCTCGGTGGTTGTAGTTTTGCCTGCATCAATGTGGGCAATTATTCCTATATTCCTTATTTTGTTCTTTGAATTTTTTTTAGCCATATTTTCTCCGTTTAATATTCCATTTTCAACTTCTTTAGAAGTTTTTCATAGTACGATGAGCCGTCGTTTACAGCAATTTCCTTTATAATTGCTTCAATTTTGGGATTTATACCCTTTATATACCCAAGTTTGTTTTGTATTATCAATGCTTTTATTGGTGTATCAATCTCGTTTATTGCATATGTAGCTCTTCTGAATCTTAATGCTTCGAGCTTATGATCAAGAAGTTCGTAAAGATAGGAAATATTGTAAAGATACTCCGTTATTCTGTTTAACAGGTATCCGTTTGTATTTTTATTTAAGTTAATTCTGGGAATCCTTATCGGCAAGTTCTCTTTAAATACTGCAGATAGTATTATGCTTTTGGCCTTTTTATATCTCAGGTTTAATTCATTGCTGTTTTTATGTAGTAGCTTTACCTTCTCCCACTTTGGATTCAGTAAAAATTCTTTAGTTGGGTTATAACCAGAAAATAAAATCCATTTAGCCCCATTTTTTTTGACCACTGTTATTAATTTTTCCAAAGATTCCCTTTCATCATTTACCATAGGTATAACAGGTGTTATAGAAACTCCTGTGGGTATTCCTTCATCAGTAAGGACCTTTAATGCTTCTATTCTCTTTCGAGGTTTCAGTTTTTGACCCTCGAGTTCCTGTGATAATTCAGGATCAAGGGTAAGGAGGGTAATTGTAACCCTTATCATATCCCTCTTAGCAAACTCCTTTATAATATCTATATCATTCAGGATATATTCTGATTTGGTATTTATGGAAATTGGGTAACCTTTTTCATACAGGAAATTGAGAAGGGATTGAACGACCTTATTTTCCACAGGGTTAGGGCTATATATGTCGCTGAATAGACCGAGCCCAATCGATTCTTTTTTATCGGGCAGACCAGGAACAGTATGCAGCCCCTTTACACCTCTACTCTCAATTGTTTCGCAGTAGCTGCATTTGTAGTTGCAAATCCTGTAGAGATCGATAAAGTACCTGCACCAGTACCAATAATCCATTTTTTTTAGCATTATTACGTAAGGTTTGGCCTTAAGTATCTGGTTATACAAAGTTTTCCTCCCTAATTTCTTTTTTTTCTTATATAATTTTCGAAGAATAATCTTTAAGCTTGAGAAAATATATAAAGCTTTTTCTGTAATTTACCGGAATTACGCCGTTAAATAGACTAAAGGCAATTAAAAATGAATAGAATCAAAACTTTAAACTTTATTTAGGATAGAGTTTATTTATAAGCAGGTCGGGAGGATATTGATGGATATAAAAGTATTCTATGGAGTTCCAATCTATACAATGGATAGTAAAAACTCTGTTGTTGAAGCTGTAGTAACGCTTAATGGGAAAATAGCCTTTGTGGGAAGCCTTGACGAAGCAAGTGCGAAGTATTCGTATTCTGAAATGATTAAACTTGATGGAGGCATATTAATGCCGGGGTTTGTTGAACCTCATATAAACCTCCTCCAATATTCTAAGATATTCAGGGATCTGGATTTTTCAAGTGTAAGAGAAAAAGAAGAACTTGTTGAAATAATTTCTGCCTATATAAGAAGCAAAAATAGCAAGGAGAACATGTGGATTATAGGGGGAGGCCTGAATCCTAAGCTTATAGAAACTGTTAAAAGAAGTGACCTTGATAAGGCTGCCCCGTTTAATCCTGTACTTTTCTACTCACGTGATTTTCATACTGCTCTTGCAAATACGAAGGCGCTTGAAATATCTGGTATAGATGATAATTATAAAAATCCAATGGGTGGAATTATAGAAAGGGATGGTAGGGGTGAGATAACAGGAGTATTGAAAGATAGGGCAATTGATATTGTTACTAAGTTTATCGATACCGTTGATTTAAAAAGAAGCATCGGTTCGCTTAAATCAGGAATTTATAAGCTCCTTGATGCAGGTATTACAACTTTTTGTGATTTTTCCTCCGATTCTTCTGCTTCGGCCGGTGGAAAAGCCAATTATATAAGGCAAATTATGCGGATTAGTAAAGATGGTGAACTAAAAAGCAGAATTATTTTTATGTTGGATGATAGAGATGCAGAGTTTTTGGCGAGAGTTGGTATTATTTCTCAGTTCGGTTCAGAAAATATTATTACAGGCGGTGTAAAGTTTGTTTTAGATGGTACTCTCCCTTCAATGACTGCATACATGAAAAAGCCATATAAACAAACCAGAAGCAATGGCGTATTACTGTATAGTGAAGATGAATTGTATAAATTAATACGTGAGTTTAACAAAAATTATCTCTGGACATCAATCCAGTCAGTAGGTGATGCAGCAAATGAAATTGCTCTTAAAATTTATGATAGGTTGGGAAGAGATAGGGGTATTCCAGCACTTTTAAAGAGAGTTGATTATGCTGAATCCTTAACCAATGAGGTTATTGAGGGTTTTGCGAAGAATGGTATAATTACAGTAGTAACCCCTTCTCATATTCCCTATATAAGAAAAAAGGCGATTGACCTTTTATTCGCCGATGCAGGCTTACTATTCAGAATAAAAAGCCTTATTGATGCCGGCGTAAAAGTGGCTTTTACATCGGATGCCCCTGTCGTTTATCCTGATCCTATTCATGCGATTTACTGCGCGGTGGAGAGAAAGGACTATCATGAAGGCCCTGAATTGAGATTTTACCCTAAAGAGCATATAGATGTTGTTGAAGCGATTAAAGCGGTTACCATAGATGCTGCACATGCCTGCGGTATGCAGGACAAAATCGGAAGCATTGAGGTGGGTAAAAGAGGGGATATGATACAGCTTTCAAAGGATATTTTTAAATGCAACACAGTTGAGTTTAAGGATATAGAGGTTTTAAGGACTTTTATTGATGGTGAGGACGCAACTGAACGATAATATCAAAATCAATTAAAAAATTATTTTATTAACATACAATAATTTAAAATCCATCTTAGTAATACTATTATTTTAAAAATCCATGAATGAGTCCATTCCAAAAACGTCTTAAGTTGTTGTTTTTCATAATTTTCATATAATACATGATAAATAATATATAATTGCTTATATTATAAAGAGTTATCAATTAGGATTTTTTTTTTAAAACTGATAAAAATGATTTTTAGATTGGACTCAAAATTATAAAAGTCTGATAGATGAAATAAACGATAGGGTTATTAAAGTAAGAAGGGATTTACATTAAATACCGAAGATTGGTTTTGAAGAGATAAAAACTTCAGAATAAATTGAAGAATATTTAAAAAGTATTGACTATAAACCTAA
>QNBN01000219.1 GCA_003645695.1 Spirochaetota bacterium
ATCATATGGCATAAACTACCTCCTTCTATTTAATTTTAATTAAATACTAAAATATAGTTAAATATTTGTCAATAAGAATTTCAAAAGATCATCAAAATTTTTTACCAAATATCGCAAAAAATATATACTAAATATTGATTTCTACACTGGAGAAGATATAAAAATAGATTTATATCTCATGATTGAATCTTTTATTTTTGAAATGGATGAAGACATCAATATAGCTTAAATAATGTAGTTTCTAAGCTCTGAGTCCAATTTAAAAACCATTTTTATCAATCTTTTAAAAAAGGGCTAATTGATAAGTCTCAATAATATAAACATTTATATTCCGTGTATTATGTGAAAATTATGAAAAGTAACAATTTAATATCTTTTTAGAGTGAACTTATATTAAAATTAAGATATTACAAGAAAACTTTTAATCAAAAATCATAGCATTCTTTCAATTATTCTTCTTACAAAGTGTGGCTTTGACTCTCATCAAAAATCTCATTCTAGCTGCGAAAACGTAATCCTGCGCTGTAAAACTATAATATTAATAAGTTTCCCGCTTTAGCATTCTCTCTTTGATATTATTCAGAAAATTTGGAAACATTATGGCAATGATCAATAGAAATCCAGTAATGATATTCATTTCAATACCGGGAACATTCAACAACCCCATTCCAAATCTCAAAAACCCAAGGAGGAAAATGGCAATAATAACTCCAAATACATTTCCACTGCCACCAGAGATACTAACGCCTCCAAGGACGACCGTAGTAATAATATCCAGTTCCCAACCATTTGCTATATAAGGACGGGTACTTCCAATTCTTGAGGTTAATAGTATTGCTGCTATACCTGACAAAAGACCATTAAGTGTAAATAGTATAAGGCGAATACGATCTACCTTTATACCTGAGAACTTTGCACCAATTCTGTTATTACCAATGGCATAGACCTTTCGTCCAAAGGTTGTTTTATGAAGAAGAACACCAAAAATGATAGCAAAAAATATAAACACTATAAACTCAAATGGAATCGGTGAACTACCAATATAACCCTGACCAAAGTATGCAAAACTCTTTGGATATTTGGTATATGCCTTATCACCTAAAATAACATATGCAATACCTCTATACAGAGACATTGTCCCTATGGTTACACCTATGGCCGGAATATCAAGTTTAGTTATAATAATTCCATTCAAAAACCCTGCCCCAATACCAGTTAAAATTGCTATCATTATTAATCCGGAGGTTTGAACACCATGAACTTCACTTGCATACCCCATAAAAACCGATGCCATAGCAATAATTGAAGCTACGGAAAGATCAATATCGGCACAAATAATAATAAACATCATCGTAAGAGCTATAATTGCCTTTTCGGTAAAGTTAAAGGTAGTGTCCAATATGTTATCAACATTAAGAAAATAAGGCGATAGTGTAGAGTTCAGAATAATAACAAAGATAAATATTAAAACCAAAAGGAACTCCCACTTTGTGACAAACTCTACTACTCTATCCTTACTTAAACTCAAGCCCATTAGAAAACTCTCCTTTTTATCATCATATATTGAGTTCTCTTCTTTGCGATAGTATTCACTATAATTGCTATCAGGATTAGAAATCCAGCAATTGCCATTCTCCAGAATGGAGAAACATTTGTTACGGTAAGAGCATTATAAACTATACCAAGAAAAAGAGCCCCCAAAATAACCCCGGTTACGCTTCCTGATCCCCCCATTATACTAACCCCTCCAATTACACATGCAGCAACCGTCTGAAGTTCAAAACCCATAGCAGTATCATTTTGAGCTGATGCATATCTTGACACCCATAACAATCCAGCAAGACCATAAATAACACCACTTAATAAATAAACATAATATTTTATTTTTTTTACATTTACACCAACATACTTTGCCCCTAACTCATTGCCTCCAATTGCATATATCTCCCTGCCAGTTTTAGTTTTGTTAAGAAAAAAGGCAAATAATGCAATGATAATTGCAGCAAAAATAAAAAGATTTGGTATACCGAGCACATGTCCACCTGATATAGCCTTAAAACCATCCGTCATTTCATGGGCGCTGACCCAGGTTCCCCCGCTGAGCACAAAAACAAAACCTCGATAAATGCTCATAGTTCCCAAAGTCATTATTATAGGTGGTATAAAGGCATAGGCAATTAATAAACCATTGAACGAGCCCAAAGCCCCACCAATTAACATGGAGATCAGTATTATTAGAGGTATCGGAATACCCGGATAATGCTGGTTTAAAAGCCCAACACTCATACCCGTTAAAGCAATCCCAGAAGCTACGGACAGATCAATCCCAGCTGTGATAATTACCATCATCTGTCCAATAGCAACAATTATAAGGATTACGGTATCTTTAAAAATATCTCCAAGATTACTCAATGTTAAAAATCGTGGATACCTGAGGCTAATAATAAGAGAAACAAATACGATGAACAGGAAAAGGATAAAATCTTTTTTCTTCAATAGTTTTAGCATTTTTCTACTCCACTTTTACCAAACCAGTAGCTGCTTTGATAATATCTTCTGAGGTCGCTTCATCTCTTTTAAACCTCGCTGTAATAACTCCTTCATGCATAACAATGATATTATCAGACATCCCCATAACTTCAGGCAGTTCTGATGAAATCATTATAATAGAGATGCCTTTTTCAGCAAGTTCGCCCATAAACCTGTGAACTGCTGCTTTTGTTCCTACGTCAATACCCTTTGTGGGTTCATCAAGTATTAATATTCTTGGATTTGTTGCAAGCCATTTGGATAGAACCACCTTTTGCTGGTTTCCTCCTGAAAGGCTTTGAACAGCATCTTCCCAGCTTGCTGCTTTGATATCAAGCTGCTTACCATATTCCTCCGCAATTTCGACCTCTTTAGGATAATTTAAGAAAAATGATTTTGCTATCCTATCAATTATTGGTAACGTTATATTCTCCCTTATTTTCATCTTGAGTATTAAACCTTGTAGCTGCCTGTCTTCAGGAACTAGAGCTATCCCCATTTTCATTGCAACTTTTGGATCGCTAATTTTTACACTTTTACCATCCAATAAGATTTCCCCACTATCAAAATCATCAATTCCAAAAATTGTCCTTATTACTTCAGACCTACCTGATCCTACCAGACCAAAAAATCCAAGGATTTCACCTTTAAGAAGTTTAAAAGAAATACCATTAAAAACACCAAATTTTGATAGATTTCTAACTTCCATAACCACATCGCCAAGCTCGACTTCAATCTTTGGAAACATTTGATTCACACTCCGGCCAACCATCATATTTATTAACTCATCCATTGAAACTTCTTCTAACCTTCCACTACCTATAAAATGGCCATCCCTGAGAACTGTGTAAGAATCAGCTATTTCAAAGACCTCGTCCAATTTGTGAGAAATAAAGATAATAGCCTTTCCTTCTTTCTTTAATTGCCTGATAATGTTAAATAAGTGCTCAACTTCATTCATGGTGAGTGCCGAAGTAGGCTCATCCATAATAACAATTCTTGCATTTAATGAAAGGGCTTTAACAATTTCGACAAGATGGCGTTCCGCTACACTTAAATTCTTTATGCTGCTCTCAGGATCAAGAATTATACCCAACCGGTCAAGGAGCTCTTTTGTCTTTTTTCTCATTGCTCGCCAGTCCAGAGAGATATTATTAGATTTCTTGATTGGATGCCCCATGAATATATTTTCTACAACTGAAAGTTCAGGAAACATTGATGTTTCCTGATGTATAGCTGCTATACCTTGAAGCTGAGATTCATGCGCCGAAGGGAAGCTAACCTTTTTACCATCCAATAAAATATCTCCTGAATCAGGTTGATATATACCTGTAAGTATTTTTACAAGTGTCGATTTTCCTGCACCATTCTCGCCAATTAGCGCATGAATCTCACCAGGCCTTATCCTAAAATCCACTCCATCAAGAGCTTTTACACCGTGAAAGTATTTTTTTATTTCCCTAAGCTCACATATAAAACTACTTTTACTTGATAAGATAGATGAAATATTCGAATCCATCAAAAGCTCCTTTAAAATAAAGTGAAGCAGTGATATCCTGCTTCACTTTACCAATGTTTTCTTGATTAATTTTATCATTAATTTTAATAAATAGCAGCAAACTTATCTATGTTGGATTTATCAAAGACATAGGGTTTACCCATAACTGCTACACCATTCTCACCAACTTTAATATCTCCCATTCTACCTACATGCATAACTTCTCCTGGCTTTCCTGTAAATTCTCCGGTAACAAGCTTATAGGTGATATAGGTAGCTGAATATCCGAGATCTATTGGATTCCATAACTCCATTTTTTCACATGTACCGTCCTTTATATACTGCTTCATCTCTGAAGGTAATCCCAGTCCGGTAAGAGCAATTTTCCCGGCAAGTCCGGCATCCTCCAGAGCTTTTGCTGTAGCAGCAATTCCAACAGTTGTAGGTGAAATAATTCCTCTTAGATTTGGATATGATTTGAATAGCCCCATTGCTTCTCTGTAGCTTTTATCCGAAAGATCATCGCCGTATACAACTGCAACCAGTTTCATATTTTTGTACTCCGGCTTTTCCAATTCTTTCTTCATCCATTCTATCCATGCATTCTGATTGGTTGCAGTAGAGGAAGCGCTGAGAATCGCAATTTCTCCTTTATACCCGATCATTTCTGCAAGGAGCTGTACTTCACTTCTACCAATATATTCATCACTTGAAGGAGCAAGATGCAGTATTCTTCCTTCGGGTGCTATACCAGAATCAAAGGATATCACCTTTATACCCTTTGACATTGCCTTTTTACAAATTGGAACAAGCGCATCCTTGTCATTAGCAGAAATAGCTATTCCATCGACCTTTTGAGCAATTAATGAATCAATAATCTCTATTTGACCTTCCGCAGTTGGGGTTGATGGACCCTGAAAGATCAGTTCGAATCCACCCAGTTCCTTGGTAGCTTCCTTACCACCATCGTGACATGCCTCAAAAAATGCATTTCCTAGATTTTTAACCACCATAGCAATCTTAACTTTGCCCTTTTCAGGGGCTTTTTCTTTTTGACCAGCAGCAAATACAAGAGTTCCAGCAAATAAAAACACAACAAACAGCAATAAAACTTTGTTCTTATACTTCATAACACACCTCCTATTTTATTTTAAAATTAATCGTAAACATTTTATAATATTCGAAAGTTTTTGTCAATAAAAAATTATCATAAACTTTAATTATTAATTAATAGATGTTTCATATTAAACTACGGAATCTTTTTATTAATTATATTATAAACAATTATTTCTGTAGCAAAAGTATGATATGAAATTTAATAAGCAAATCATACCTTTCGATCTATGTTTTAATTTTTCTATATTATCGTATCATTTCTATATATTTTATACTTGACAAAATTATTAAAACATATAAAATGAAAGTATATGAAAGAAAACAATAATCTATATCTAATAGAAAGACAGAATAGAATATTAAACCTTCTTAAAGAGAGAAAGAGGGTTACCGTAAAGGATCTTAGCAACTTTTTTAAAATTTCTGAGGTAACTGTTAGAAATGATCTTAAAGAATTAGCCAGGTCTGGCAAAATCATCAGAACCC
>QNBN01000220.1 GCA_003645695.1 Spirochaetota bacterium
CAGAATTTTATGTTTAATTAGAATACTAAAATATTCAAGGCCACTTAAATATAATTTTTTATAGGTATAAAACGAATAGGCAAAGTAAGTTTTTTATCATGATTGAAAGTTCACTTGCCTATTTTTTATGTGTCTTATCATATCGCTTAATTTTTTCCAGAATCTTCTGTTCAGCTTCATTATATATTTCCTGAATAAAATCACTAAAAAAATTATATACCCTTTTTTCAAAAGGTTCTCTCTGTCTATCAAAAAATCTCTTACGAAAATCCTCTAAATCTTTACCATAAATATGGTAAGAATCAGCATGCCAGTTTAACCTTCCAAGTTTAACCTTTTTATTAAGCCTCTTTTCAAGCTCATCTGCAATCAAATATTTGGTAAAATGAATAAATCCAAACATATTCATAAAATTAGCTCCCCACGCATCGTTGCTTCTAAATCTTATATTGGCGTTTAAATAGTATGCATCATTATCCTCGAGCAATCTGTAATGAATAGACTGAAGACAAGGAGGGTCATAGCAGGTGAGATCAATATTAGGCATCCATGTTATCATTTGAGCCCTACGTGTATAGGGCGTTTCTACTAGTTTATCAATAACCGCATCAATCTGATTGATTCTAAATGGGCCTTTAACAATCTGATTCCCGTTTTCATCCTTTTCCTTCCATGTCCCATAGTCATGTAATCGCCAGTGGTATGTGTACTCCCATCTTGTATCCTCTGGATCGTTCATATTTTTCATCCAGTGATCCTTGTACCCCATCAGTTCCATTACATATTCCCTTAAGTCTTCAATACCGCCGGGAAAGGCTTTGTGAATCATAGGATCAGACCATGGTTCCCATACGGTTATGTTCATTGTTGCATCGATACTCGGCGGTTCTCCAGGTTTATCATACTGAGTCTTCATATTTACACCTTTAAGATACAGCTCAACAAGCGCTCTTTCATATGCTTCCGCAAGCGAACGACCCTCAACATGCAAAATAGGAATATTCTTCATATTTTCCCTCCTTACCCTTTCACTAAATTATATCATAAATAATATGGGTTTTAAATATAAAAGGATAATTTTAATATATCAATTTAAATAGATATCTAACAATCATATAATGTTGTGACTGGAATAAAATAGCATTTTATAGATTTAAAAATAGTGGAAGTATAAATGGGACAAGAATAGTTAAAACAAAACCATTAAATATAGAATATTGCACCATACTCTTTCCCCGAGCTTTTTACAACAGACGGCAAGGTTGTATCCATTGAGGTAGCTCCACCTGCCATAATCGTGGCGAGCTTACCAAATATCTTATTTATTGGTCCCTAATGATAGGCCCAAGACTGAAAGTAGAATAAACATAAAAATGATGGAAACTACATCTACATACTTCAAAAGAAAATCTTTTCTTCTTAATTAAAAATCCCACACCGAGACCTCCTATTAGGACAATGGTAACCATTAGCATTTAGCTATCCTTATTTATGGTATGGAGTACAGTGGAATAGCATTACATCTCCAACATTGAATAATTTTGCAAGTTTATCAGCAGGTCTCTTTATAAACATAGACCGCCTTCCAATCGGGATTCCTCCCCAGGATTCTTGCTTTAACACTTTGAACTCTGTAAGTTCTAGAAGTTTTCTCATTGTTTTTTTAGAAAAAAGAAATACATGCTCAGGAATAGCAGACCTCCATTTATTTTTTACAATGCGAGCATGCCAGCCATCAACATTTGGAGTTGTGAGTATCATATGGCCACCACCCTTTAAAATCCTGTGAATCTCCATTAATAGAGCCTTTGGATCCGGGACATGCTCAATAAGATGAGACAGATGAACGACATCAAAATAATCATCCGGAAATGTAGCCTCAAAAATGGTGCCAATAAAAATGTCAAGTCCATAATTTTTTATCCCGTACTCAGCTGATTCTTTACAAATTTCTACTCCCTTAGTATCCCATCCCTTACTTCTCATGTATTTAAGTAGCCTGCCAGTTGCACACCCAATATCAAGAAACTTCAAGCTATTTACCTGAGTTCCATATATATTATCAAAATTGATATCCTTCAAACCAAGTTTCATCAGATTAAAGAAGTTTTCCTGGTTCGATATTTCATATTCAAAATAATTGTCTTTATAATTATCCTTCAAATCTTCGAACACTGGCCGTGGGCTCTGGTACACAAGACCGCAAACATTACACTTTCTGTACTCATACTCACCGACCTTGAAAAAAAACCTCGAGTCATCACTACCACAAATATTGCAACTAATCCTTTCAAGTCTCATTTTTAAACTCCATCATGTTTTTTTTAAAAAAAATCATAAGGACCAAAACTATATTTAATATCGGATTCTATTTGAATTGGTAAATTAATAATAGTTGATGTAATTTAAAATTAAAAATGTCATTCCGGACTTGATATTATTCCATATTTCCAATTATCTCCTGCGATTTCCTTATCAAACTCAACCCACACTATATCGCCTTTTGAACCATATGCTTCTTTCAGAACGTTCCCCTTAATATCCTTTATTCTTGTAATCGTAAGAGTTTCAATCCCATCAGGAGTTATTCCTAATACTTTATCCTTCAGTCTAATCGGATTTTTTACCTTTATCAAAAGGCCATCTTGTTTGTCAATATCTATAACATAGCCCAGAACCTTCTGCTTTTTAAAGTTTCTATCATGTACGTTTTGTTTAATTTCGCCATCATCAAACAAAAAACCATGAGTGAATCCATGGTTATCGGTCAAATTAACAAGCTTTAAATAATCAATTTTTGAGTTTTTTGTTTTGATACCATATATCTCATCTATTGCGGTTCTATAAGCTAAAGCTATCAATGAGAGATAGAATATATTTTTTGTTCTTCCCTCAACCTTGTAGGCATTAAGTTTTAGACAGGACAATTCTTCCAATTTATCTATCAGAATAAGATCCTTTGAGTTTAGTATGTATGTACCTCTTTGATTCTCTACTATCTCGAATTTCTGATTCGGTCTTGTCTCCTCCACAAGGTAATATCTCCATCGACAGGGCTGATTGCATTCCCCGCGATTCGAATCACGTCCGGATAGAAAATTGGATAGCAGGCATCTACCCGAATAGGATACACACATTGCCCCATGGACAAAAATTTCAAGCTCGATATTTTTTCCGATATTTTGTGTTATTATGTTTAGCTCTTCAAAGGTGATTTCACGGGCAAGTATTACCCTATTCACCCCCATATCAGACCAAAATTTAATGCTCTCCGAGTTTGTAGTATTCATTTGAGTACTCAGATGAATTGGAATATCCGTTTTGATTTTGTTTCTTAGTAGATTTAAAATACCGGGATCAGAGATTATAAATGCATCGGGTTTATATCCTGATAGTTCTTCAGCATACCTCTTTACCCTCGTAAGATCTCCTTCATGGGCAAAGAGATTCAGAGTAACATAAATTTTTTTCCCTAAGTTATGAGTATAAAGAATTGCATCTTTTAAATTGTCAATATTGAAATCATTCATATTTGCCCTAAGGGATGAATCAGATGGTCCGGCATAAACAGCATCAGCTCCATATGCTATTGCATATCTTAACTTTTCGAAACTCCCGGCAGGAAGTACTAACTCTGGTACTCTTCTATTCTCAGACATGATTATTTATCCATCTATTACCTTTGTGTGTATTTATAAATAAAAAGGGCTTCTCAATATTTTTTTGAGGTAATTAACAAAATGTTATTGGTTTTTATTTTATCGTATTTAATAGATCATCTAGAAGAATCACAACGTGGACATTACCTGTAATAAACATAATTTATACTACAATCCCAAAAAAATATACTGAATTGAATCAGTTGAGTGTCTTTTAATTATCCACCTGCATCACTTTTGGTCTTAGATGAAGCTACAGAGATATTATCCAAATCACTTTTTTTCCCGGAGCTTTCATTGCTTGATTTTCTTCTTTTTTCTGAGGTGCCATCATCTTTTATCTTGTTAACTCCAACAATTTTTTCAATCTCTTTTCTATCAAGTACCTCTTTTTCAAGAACCCTTTTAGCAAGTTTATCCAATATATCCTTATGTTCTTTTAAGATTTTTGTGGCACGTTTATAGGCACCGGCAACTATCTGTTTGACCTCTTCATCTATAAGCTCAGAGGTTTTTTCGCTGTAATCCTTATGTCTGGCTATTTCTTTCCCAATAAAGATAGGTTCTTCCTTCTGTCCATACTGAAGAGGGCCTAACTTTTCACTCATACCCCATTCACATACCATACGTCTTGCAGTTTTAGTCGCCCTCTCTATATCGTTTTGAGCTCCGGTTGTAATCCCACCTTTTCCAAAAATAATCTCTTCTGCTACCCGGCCTCCCATCAACAGAGTAATTTGATCGATAATGTAATCTCTGGATAGATTATGCTTCTCTGATTCAGGTAAACTTTGAGTAAGACCAAGGGATAACCCGCGGGGTATTATAGTCATCTTATGAACAGGATCCGCATTTGGTAAAAGCATCCCTAAAAGAGCATGACCAGACTCGTGATAGGCTGTGACTCTTTTTTCTTCCTCAGAAATTACAATACTCCTTCTTTCAGGGCCCATTAATACCTTATCCTTTGCAAACTCAAACTCATCCATACCAACTTTTTTCTTATTTCTTCGCGCTGCTAAAAGAGCTGCTTCATTTACCAGGTTTGCCAGATCTGCTCCTGAGAAACCTGGAGTACCCCTTGCAATCACCTTTAAATCAACAGATTTTGCTATGGGAATATTTCTCGTATGTACTTTTAAAATACCTTCTCTGCCTTTTATGTCAGGAATATCTACAACAACCTGTCGATCGAAACGCCCGGGTCTCAATAAAGCTGGATCAAGAACATCTGGTCTATTTGTAGCAGCTACTACAATTATTCCCTCGTTTTCTTCAAATCCATCCATCTCAACGAGAAGTTGATTTAACGTTTGCTCACGCTCATCATGTCCTCCACCATAACCTGCCCCTCTCACTCTACCAACTGCATCCAATTCATCAATAAAGATTATGCATGGTGCATGCTTTTTACCCTGTTCAAAAAGATCTCTCACTCTACTGGCACCCACACCAACAAACATCTCAACAAAATCAGATCCACTCATACTAAAAAATGGAACATTGGCTTCACCAGCAATAGCCTTGGCAAGAAGGGTTTTACCTGTCCCAGGGGGACCAACAAGTAATAGACCTTTAGGTATTTTTGCACCTATTTTCTTAAACTTTGTAGTGTCTTTGAGAAACTCAATAACCTCCTTTAACTCCTCCTTAGCCTCCTCTACACCTGCTACATCCTCAAAAGTAACCTTCTTTGCACTATCCGGCTGAAGCTTTGCCCTGCTCTTCCCAAATGAAAGAGCTTTATTACTGGTTCCCTGGATTTGCCTGAGCATTATGAACCAGAAAAATCCCAAAATAAGCATCCATGGTACTATACTTAAGAGGGCATTTAAAAATGGATAGCGCTTCTTCTCTGACCCTCTAAACTCAATATTATGTTGGATGAGAGTTGGTATTAACGTTGGATCTTCATAGGGTATTATCGTATGGAAAGACACAAGCGGTGTGCTTCCTCCCGATA
>QNBN01000221.1 GCA_003645695.1 Spirochaetota bacterium
CTGACAATGGTTGCAGTAGAGTATAAATAAAATATAATTTAAAATTGATTTTTCTTTATATAATTAGTTATAAGTAGAAAGCGGGATTTTTTGTCTATGAAAAAGATGAGTAAGTTAAGTTATGCAATTGAAAAGATAAAAGAGCTACCTACTTTACCTGTTATTGCAAATCGTGTTCAGGAAATGCTATATAATCCAAAAACCAATATTTCTGACCTTGCAAATATAATTGAAATGGACCAAAGCATTGCAACGAAGATATTAAAACTCGTTAATTCTGCTTTTTATTCCTTGCCTGAACATGTAACCAATATCTCTCAAGCCATTACTTTGCTTGGTTTTAAGAATATTTCTCAAATTGTAATGACTCTTTCCGTTTTTGATACACTTAGAAGCAGAAATAAAGGTATCTTTGATAGGAGACAGTTCTGGTTGCACTCAATAGCGACTGGAATAATTGGAAAAAGAATAGCTATTGAAACTAAAACCAAAGATCCTGACGATGTTTTTACTTCCTGTCTGCTTCACGATATTGGTAAGGTATTTATGGATGGTTTTCTTAAAGATGAGTTTAAAGAAATTATCAAGTTGGCGGATGAAAAGAGAATATCCTTTTATCAAGCCGAAAATGAGCTGTTTGATATAAATCATTCAATGATTGGAGAGTGGATAGCGAGGACATGGAACCTGCCTATTCATGTAATTGCAGGAATAAAGCATCATCATGAACCCATTGAAGAGAGAGCTGGACTTTCATTTTCCCGGGATATATCGGTGGATATTGTTGTTGTTGCAGATGTGGCTTCGAGGAAATCCGGAATAGGTAATAATGGGGATGGTAAGGGATACAAACCGGAATTAAAGAGTGAAATGTTAAAAAGGCTTGCAGTATCCAGAGAAGATATAGATGTTTATACTAATAATCTGTCAAAAGAAATCAGAGAGTTTGAAATTCTACTAAATATGGCGGTATGAATATAAATGGAAAAAAATGCTATAGTTGAAACTAATCATTTTTATAATAGCAGGGGATATAAGATATTTTATCAGATGTGGAAACCGGTAAAAAGTCCAGTCTCATTAGTAGCAACGATAATACACGGTTTGGGTGAGCATATAGGTCGATATGATGAGATGGCTAACTTTCTTACTGATTTTGGGATTGCAAGTTTCGGCATTGATCTGTATGGATTCGGAAAATCAGAAGGGAAAAGAGGCCATGTTTTTGATATTAATGATTATTTAAAAGATATCAAAACACTCTATTCAATAGAGGGTAAATATCTTGGTGTAAACCATAAAAAAAGACTTATTTTAGGACACTCAATGGGGGGACTATTAGCCCTGGCATATCTTGAGAAATATCCAGATGATCATAATCTTGCAATTATATCAGCTCCCGCTCTGAGACCAGAAAAAAAAGTACCTAAGGCTTTATATATAGTGGCATCTATACTTAAACTTTTTTGGCCATCCCTGCAGATGAGCAATAAGTTAAGGCCCGATGAGATAACCAGCGATATGACTGAGCAAGAATATCTTAAGAGTGATGGGCTTGTACATGATAAAATTACTCTAAAGCTGTTTTTTGAATTGCTAAAATTGTCGAAATTGGTATGGAAAAATATTCATAAAATTAATAAAGATCTAAAAATTTTATTTTTTCACGGTGAAAATGATAAAATAGCTTTCAAAGAAGATACAGAGGAATTTTTTAATCTTCTACAGTTGAAGGATAAAAGATTGGAAATTATGAAAAACATGAAGCATGAGGTTCATACTGATATCAATAGAAAAGCTACTTATGAAATTATTAAGGATTGGCTAAAATCGGTGTTAGAATAATTGTATATGTTTTTTTTATTGCTTGATTGCAGTTCTTTGACAGGTATGGCATTAAAGCCGCATTACCATCTCAGTGGAAACAAGGTTCTTTTGTGCGGTATTATCTCATGCATTGCAAGGTTCCAGGTCAAGCCTGGAATGGCATTTATACATTTATAATAGACTGCGGCTCTTTTGCTGGAATAATATCAATCTAAATTACCTGACACTATTTTTTTAACTTTTTTTCTATTTTAGCCCAGCTGTCCTTTAAAGTAACTGTACGATTAAATATTGGCTTATTTTTAGCTTTTGTATCGGGATCAACACAAAAGTATCCAATTCTAAGAAATTGAAAAATATCACCTGGTTTAACATCCTTTAAAATAGGTTCACCGTAGGCACAATCTATAATTTTTAATGATTCGGGATTTATATAGTCCAAAAAGCTCTTTCCGCTTGGATCTACCTTTTCTTCTTCTTCCGGATATTCTCTGGTAAACAAGTGATCATATAGCCTTACTTCAACGGGTATAGCGTGGGCAGCAGATACCCAGTGAAGGGTTCCTTTTACCTTTCTACCGTCATTGGTCCATCCACCTCTAGATTCTGGATCATAGGTACAGATAATTACCTTTATTTCACCTGTCTTTTCATCTCTAATTGATTCTTTATATTTAATATAGTATGCATGTTTTAACCTGACCTCCTTCCCCGGAGCCAGTCTGAAGTATTTAGGTGGAGGTACTTCTCTGAAATCATCCTTTTCTATATAAATAACTTTTGAAAAAGGAATTTTTCTGTTTCCCATAGATGAATCTTCAGGATTATTTTCACCATCAAGGTATTCCACTTTATTATCCGGATAATTTTCAATTATAACTTTTATAGGATTTAGTACCACCATAACCCTTTGTGCCCTTTTATTTAAATCTTCCCTAAGAATATGTTCTAGAAGATTTATATCAACAATACTGTTGCTTTTAGCTACACCAATCCTATCGCTGAACTTTCTAATTGCTTCAGGAGTATAGCCTCTTCTTCTTAAACCTGATATTGTAGGCATACGTGGGTCATCCCATCCTGATACTATTCCTTCATTAACCAACTTTCCGAGCTTCCTTTTGCTCATTACAGTGTATGTTAAGTTTAACCTTGCAAACTCAATCTGTCTAGGTTTTGAAGGCACTGGAAGGTTTTCAATGAACCAGTTGTAGAGTGGTCGGTGATCCTCAAATTCAATAGTGCAAAGTGAATGAGTTATTCCTTCAATTGCATCTGAAAGAGGATGAGCAAAATCATACATAGGATATATACACCATTTATCTCCAGAGCGATGATGGGTTGCCTTTTTAATCCTGTATATGACAGGATCTCGCATATTTAAATTTGGTGATGCCATATCTATTTTTGCTCTTAAAACACATTCACCCTCTTCAAAATCTCCTCTTCTCATTTTTTCAAACAATTCAAGGTTTTCTTCAACAGATCTGTTTCTATAAGGGCTCTCTTTTCCCGGTTCTGTAAGGGTACCTCTGTATTTTTTTATCTCTTCTGTACTAAGTGAATCAACATAAGCTTTTCCATCTTTGATAAGCTGTATTGCATAGTTGTAAAATTGATCAAAGTAATCTGATGCATAGTACAGATGTTTACCCCAGTCAAATCCCAACCATTTTACATCATTAATAATAGATTTTATATATTCGATATCCTCCTTGACAGGGTTTGTATCATCAAATCGCAAATGGCATCTCCCACCAAATTCTTCTGCTATTCCGAAGTTTAAGCATATGGATTTTGCATGACCTATATGAAGGTATCCGTTTGGTTCAGGGGGGAATCTTGTCACAACACCATCAGGGATTTTTCCTACTTTAATATCTTCTCTTATTATATCTCTTATAAAATCGCTTTTGTTATTATCATTTTTGAAATTTTCATTGTTTTTGCTTTTTTTGTTAATGTTCATTATGGAAACTCCACCACAGTTTTGTATTATATATAGATGAATTTTTATCTATTAAGCAATTATAATAGTCATCTAATTTGATTAGGACAAATTATTTTTGATTATGTGATAACTATTCTCTAAAGGAAGATATTCATGCTGATGAATTGTTTTTAAACTTAAATGACCAATCATTCACTATTTTAGCTAATTTGCTGAGGGGTTTTGAAAAATATTTATCTTTATGATAGATCATATAAAAACTTCTTTTTAAAAATTTGTCCTTTCCTGGAATGCCTATTAGTTTTTTTGATTTTATTTCTTCTATTGCTATATTTTTAGTAACTAA
Source organism: Spirochaetota bacterium (assembly GCA_003645695.1). Lineage (GTDB taxonomy): Bacteria > Spirochaetota > B62-G9 > B62-G9 > B62-G9 > B62-G9. Next base: position 4,125 of record QNBN01000221.1, read on the forward strand.
AGCAATCTCATTATTATTTTCGACTATTCTTTTTATGGCTTCATTATTTGATAGCTCAAACTTAATCTTCACATTTACATTGTTTTTTGTAAGATATTCATCTACTATTCTTCTTGTAGCAGAGCCTTTTTCATGCATAATAAAATTTTGGCCTTCAAGATCTGATGGAGAAAAGTATTTTTTATCTGCAAAGGGGTGTTTTTTAGAAACTATAAGGACTATAGAATCCTCTACTATCCTTTTTGAAACAATTCTAGGATCCTCAATTACATAGGAAACAAATCCTACATCACATTTAAGGCTCAAAACATTTTCATGAACTTCCTCAACTGGAAGAATGTTTGTGGCTATTTTAATATTTGGATTAAGTTTAATGTAGTCGATCAGAATGAAGGGTAGGTAGTAAGCTCCGAATGTCTCACTTGATATAATATTAATATTTCCGCTTTTAAGCTGCTGATAATCACGAATGCTTTCTTCTGCTCTTGTCTCAAGCTCTAGGATATTTTCAGCAATAGAAAAAAGATTTCTACCGGCATCGGTTAAAACCATTTTTTTTCCGAATCTATTTAAAAGTTTAATTCCATAGTTATTCTGCAGCTGTTGTATTTGTTTTGTTACAGCTGGTTGTGTAATGTAGAGCTTTTCTGCTGCTCGGCTCAGGCTCTCATACTTTGCTGCGTAGTAAAACACCTTTAACTGGTACAGGTTCATAATTATAACTTTTTATTATATAATTATAAAATATTATTACTCGAGTTTAAGTTTAATCTATAAATAATAAAATTGTCAACAAAAAAATTGGCACAATGTTCTTAAAAGAGAGATTGCCACGTCGGCCTTTCTGGCCTCCTCGCAATGACATAAAAAAGAGGGATCGCAGTGTCGGTTTTAAAACATCCTCGTATACAAGAAAATTTAAGATGTTTTTAATTTTGTTGAGATAAAGATTACATATTACACAATTCTAATAAAATAAAAAAAATCAAAGTTGAAAAAGTTAAAAATGGAATATTCTTAATCATATTTACATTGGAGTTATCATATTATTTCGAATTAGAATAAAAAATTATGTAAAAAATTTGATAATTTAAAAAATTATAATTTATAATCTAATTAGAGACTTTTGTGTAAAGGAGGGAAAAAATATGAAAAGGTATGTTAATTACTCTAATTTTATTTTATTCGGTGTATTAATTGTACTCCTTTTATTCTTATTTAGCTGTGATGGAGGTAGCAAAATACCTGAGGAGTATATCAAAGTAATGGGCACTGCAGGGATGCTGATAAAATCACCAGGAGTTAAGGCTTTTGATACTGATCCTTCTCCAGCAGATGCAGATGCTATTATGCCAGCATGGTATTATAAAGGATCATGGCAGTTTGGAGATCTTGTAACAATTGGTACAGATGGACATTTTAGTGTAGATTTACCAGCAGACAGCGATAGATGTGTACTTCTACTGGTAGATACATCACAAACAGCAAA
>QNBN01000222.1 GCA_003645695.1 Spirochaetota bacterium
ATAAATGGTACCTCATCTGTTTCTTCAAAATTGAGTTCTGCCCTTTGTGCATTGATGAACATCAATATGGAAGGTAACAATGTAACAACACTAATTGCATCAACATCAGATAATTCAACTATAAAAATACATTTTACTTCAACTATTTCACTGATTGGTCTCTCTTTAAATGAAAACTCATTACAAAATGTGGTAATAAAAAACTCTGCTGGAGATGTAGTATGGAGTGGACATCCTACTAAGGGAAATGTAATCATAGTAAATGATAAAGATTTCTTTTTATCATATAGGTCAAGGGTAAAATTCTTTCCTTTGTCATATGAGAATAGTGAGATTAAATTTCATATCAAGCTCTCTCCATCTGAGATGAGTTTTGATGCTTCTTCTCTACTGAGTACATTTTTAGAGGAGTTCTCGAAATTTAGCAGTGGAGCCAGTTTTTCAAAGGGAGCAAGTGAATCAATAGAAATGTTTCAACCAGTATTATCAGGCTTTTCGCCTTTTATAAATGGTGCATTAACTACTATTGGAGAGAATTTGACCTTGAACATAGATGGGAGTGTACAGGAGTCTAAAAAAATATTTCTAGCTAAAGGAGAATTTATTGACATATCATTATTGCATGATGAAATCGAGAATAAAAATTATGCATCTGTAGGTGGTAGGTGCAGTTTAATATTTTTGGGTGATCATTTCTATACAAGTCAAGCCAAAGAAAGTAAAGATGGAGTGCCATCTACAGTTATACCTATTTCAATAATATTGCTATGGATAACCGGTGTTGTAATTTATATATTGTTTAAATTTTTCATAAAAAGAGAGGTTAATGATATTTTAACTGAAAAACTCAAAAGGCCTGCTTTCGTAGTACATATCCTCCTTGTTATTCTAGCTTTTATTTTGTTAGATATGGAAATAAGCTATCAGTTTGGATCTAGTATATTAAGTTCTTTGATTCTTTTCCCACAGGGCTTGAACATCTCTCTACTTTCCATTGGAGTAATAGCAGGACTGCAGTTATCAGTATGGAGTGTAGGGGCATTGGCGTTTGCTCTGCCTATCAGAGCTATTGTAAATTCTTTACTTTCTTATTTTGGTATAGGTAAGGATGCAAAGGGTATTGGCAAAGGTGTAGGCGCACTTTTTATATGGATACTCAGCGCAATTTATCTAAAAATATTTGCAAATATCCTTATGATGATATTGCTCAATAGTGGTATCATGCCTAGCAACATATTTAGTTAGGGTGAAAGAATTGGAAATTTCACCTGTAGAAAATGAAGCTGCCTTGTTGTTAAAAAGCGAAAATAGCGCTTTTCTAGTTATTGCTGATCTTCATATTGGTATAGAGTCAGAATACAGGGAGATGGGTCTGAATATACCTTCGCAAACAAAAGTGCTTCTATCTAAAATCCAATTTCTCTGTAAAAAATATAAACCTTCCTCAATTATTATATTAGGTGACATTAAGCATAATATACCCTTTCCCTCCAAATCTGAAAAAAGAGATTTGAAGAGATTTTTAGAAAAATTATTTGAATATGTGAATGAGGTTATTATAGTAAAGGGTAACCATGATGGTGATATTGAAAAATTTGCACCCCCTGGCACAAAAATATTTTCTTCAAAAGGCAAAGTTATAGAAAATATAGGTTTGGCCCATGGCCATAGCTGGCCATCTGAAAAAATTATGAATAGCGAGAAAATTATTGTTGCACATATACATCCAAATATAGTTTTAAAAGATCGCTTGGGTTACACCTTTTTTGAGCCTTGTTGGCTAAAAGGAAAAATAGATATTAGAAAGACCTGTGTGAGGTATAAGACTCTAGTAAAATCACCTGAAATCCTATTTATGCCCGCTTTTAATCCTCTCTGTGGAGGTAAGGGTGTAAATAAAGAAGGCATAGTTGGACCTATTGGAAAAATAGTTGATATAAATAGTATAGATGTGTATCTACTAGATGGGACATTGTTAGGAAAGTTGAGCAAAATCTAGAAAATCAACATATTTATAAATATTTTCTCTATTTATAGCGTCTAAATCTGGTGCCAGCAGTGTGAGGGTAAAATTTATGGGTGAAAAATTGAGGAAAATTATATTGCTTCTCATTTTACTTATTTTACCCTGGGTTTCATTTTTAGGTGGTTTAATATTTCAAATATATAATATTTGGTATTTTGTTTTATCGATATCATGGATTATTTTGGGCCTGATTTTCTATATTACACTCGAAGAGTGAATCTATTGAGCTACATAAAACTTATAAAATACTTACAATTAGGGTTTTAGATACAAAATTATGGAGACAATTTTTAATAAATTGCATCCAAAAATACAAGAAATATTGCAATCCAAAGGTATTGATGTTCCTACTGAACCTCAGATTAAAGCGATTGGTCCAATATTAGAAGGAAAAAATGTTTTATTAATAGCACCCACTGGTCTCGGTAAAACAGAATCTGCTCTTCTACCAATTTTTCACAATTTTTTGATTGAGAAGAATAGTAATAAAAAGACAGGAATCTCTATCTTATATATCACTCCACTGAGAGCTCTTAATAGAGATATGCTGAGAAGAACATTTGAATGGGCTGAAAAACTTGGTTTTTCTGTAGCTGTAAGACATGGAGATACCTCTGAGAAGGATAGAGCAAGACAAGCAAAACATCCACCAGATATGCTAATAACCACTCCAGAAACTTTCCAGATTTTATTTACAGGTAAGAGGTTAAGGGAGCATCTAAAAAAAGTTAGGTATGTAATTATTGATGAGATTCATGAGCTTGCATCGGATGAGAGAGGGGCACAACTTGCAGTAGGGTTGGAAAGACTGGAAGAGCTTAGAAAAGATTGTGATATGCCTAGTTTCCAAAGAATAGGTTTATCTGCGACAATTGGAGATGCTAAAGAGGTTGCAAAATTTCTAGGTGGGGTAGAAAATAGTTCGTTTAGAAAAGTCGAGATAATAGAGGCTTATACATCTAAAGATATTAAGATATGGGTTGAAAAACCAAAAGCAGAAAAGGAGGATCAAATTTTAGCTAAAGCCCTTTCAATTGAATTAGATTCTCTAGCAGCATTAAAAAGGTGTAAGGAGCTCATAGATAAACATAATTCAACGCTTTTGTTTGTAAATACTAGAGATACTGCGGAGATATTAGCTTCTAGATATAATTTATTAGAAAAAGATGTAACAATAGAGGTGCATCATGGTTCCCTCTCTAAAGAAAATCGTATGAAAGCTGAAGATGATTTTAAAAATGGTAAAATAAAATCCTTAATCTGTACTTCATCATTGGAACTTGGTATCGATATAGGGGATACAGATTTTGTAATTCAATATAATTCACCTAGGCAAGTTACTAGACTGATACAAAGAGTTGGTAGAAGTGGGCATAGAATTGGGGAAACCTCGGAAGGTGTGATAATAACAAACAATGTTGAGGATTTAGCAGAGAGCTATGTGATTTCTAAAAAGACTCTTAAAAATGAATTAGAAGAAACAAAAATTAGGATGAATCCACTTTCAGTGCTTGCTAATCAAATTATTTCTATTGCTATAGAATATGGCGAAATAGAGAAGAAAAAGATTTTTAATATAGTGAGAAGAGCTTATCCATTTTACCTACTTAAAGAAGATCTATTTGATTTGGTTGTAGATCAATTGAAGAGTCAACGCACCATATGGATTGATGTAAGAGATGGAAAGACTTTTATCATAAAAAGGCAAAAATCTAGACACTATTTTTTGGAAAATGTATCTATGATTCCTGATGAGAAGAGCTTCCCTGTGATTGATATAGCTACCAGAAGTAAGATAGGCGAGCTTGATGAAAGTTTTATCTTGAATTATGGTTTTGAAGGGTCAAAGTTTATCCTCAGGGGAAGACCCTGGAGAATTGTTAAAAGGGAGGAAAATGCAATACTAGTTTCACCTGAAAAAGAACTTGGCGCCATTCCCTCCTGGATAGGTGAAGATATTCCTGTACCATTTGAAGTAGCCAGAGACGTTGGAAGACTTAGAAGGTTAATAGAGGAAGATAATCTTGCAAAAGATGAGGTATTACATGATTTAATCTCCCTGATAAGGAAGCAAAAGAAAAACGGCTTTAAAGTGCCTACAGACAAACTAATTACGATTGAAACAGATGGAAAAAACAGCATGATTATTAACGCCTGTTTTGGTAGTAAGGTTAATGAAACAATTGGCAGGCTACTCTCAGCTTTATTAGCACAGCAGATTGGTGAAAGTGTAGGTATTAGCACCGATCCATATAGGATAATACTAGAACCACCGATATATGTATCCCCAGAAAAAATTAAGGAAATATTTTACCAAATAAAACCAGAGAGTCTAGAGTATCTAATTAGAGCTATATTGAAAAACTCTACATATATAAGATGGCAACTTGTTCATACGGCAAGGAAATTTGGAGCTATAACATTAGATTTTGACAATCGCTCAATAGGTGTAAAAAAACTACAATTTTTATTAGAAAACACTCCAATATTCCAAGAAACTATAGAAAAAGTGATTTGGGATAAAATGGATATTGAAAATACGATAAAAGTTTTAAAAGAGATACAGGAAAAGAAAATAGATATCTACATACAAAAAATTTCTCCAATAGCTCTTGCAGGATATGAAACATTTAAAGGATTAATGGTGCCACCGCGAGCAGATAGTGTTGTACTTAGAGCTCTAGAAAGAAGATTAGAAGACAATGATATAATTTTATTTTGTGTTAATTGTAAATATTCCTGGTACACAAAAGTTGAGAGATTGGATCTACAACCTAGATGTCCAAGATGCGGAGCAATTAAACTAGTTGCTCTTAAGGAATATGAGAAAGAACAACTGAAACTAATCAGAGAAGGAGGAAGTAAAAATATTAAAGAATTAAGAAAGCTGTATAAGAATTCTAGTTTGGTTTTAGCTCATGGCAAGTATGCGATACTAGCCTTAATGGCGCGCGGCATAGGTCCAGAGGTGGCTTCAAGGATACTTTCTAAGTATAACAAATATGAGTTACAAAAATCTGAATCAACGAGATTGAAATTCCTAAAGGATATTTTGAAGGCAGAATTGAATTATGCTAGAACAAGAGGATTTTGGGACAATTAACAAGAAAAAATTCTACAAAAAAATCATAGAGCTCATTCTATGTGGTAAAATAAAGAATAAGGACTCTCTACATAAAGCAAAGGTTAGATTTTCTAGTAAATATGGCTTCAAAAAAATTCCAAGAGACAGCGAAATACTAGAAAACCTTCCAGAAGATATTTCTAAAGAAGAAAGAGAAAGAATTTTGTCTATAATAAGAAAGAAACCTATGCGGACAATATCCGGAGTTGCGATAATAGCAGCTATGACCTCTCCAGCAAGCTGTCCACACGGCAAATGTCTACCCTGCCCTGGTGGTCCAGAAAATAATACACCACAAAGCTATACTGGTTATGAACCCGCTGCTATGAGAGCAATAAATAACAATTTTGATCCTTTTTTACAAACTAGAGACAGATTACTTCAGCTAAAAAACGTTGGCCATCCCGTGGATAAAATAGATTTTATAGTAATGGGTGGAACA
>QNBN01000223.1 GCA_003645695.1 Spirochaetota bacterium
TATTATTTTAGGAAAGTTACTCATGCGTAATCTTGTAGGGCCACATCCTCAACCCTCCTTCAAGTATCCATACATCTTCGAAACCATGGGAGTTGAGGATGAGGCTCGCTTGATATGATCTTTTACCACTCTCACATGCAAGAATGATCTTCTTATCACGCGGTATTTCATCCAATCTTCTTCTAAAAGCCTCAAGAGGTATTAATTCAAAACCTGGTATCCTTAACTCTTCATACTCCTGAGGAGTACGCACATCCAGAAATAGGTATTCCTCATAACCCTTCTGTAATAATTTGTAAACATCTGGTGCCCTCATACCCTTAAATCTTCCTTCCAGCTTGTTTTGCATCACATTAGCCGCCACAATTAGGATACCCATAGCATTAGCATGGGCCGGTGTATATCCAAGATCAAGAGATGCAAGATCATTTACTTTATATTTCTTGTACAGAGCTGTTGCTATTATATCTATTCGCTTGACAACATCCCCCTCTCCAATAAGTTGTGCTCCTAAAATTCTACCTGTTTTTTTACAGGCTATTAATTTAAGCTTAATTATTTTCGCTCCCGGAACAAAATGTTCTCGATCATATTCTGAGACATAACATGATATAACATCAAGGCCACATTCCCTTGCTTCCTTCTCCGTTAAACCAGTTTTTGCAATATTACAATCAAATACCTTAATAATTACAGTACCAGCTATATGTGGAAATTTCTGATTCCCTCCTGTTATGTTTGTTCCAACAACTCTTGCCTGCCTATTTGCTATTGAACCAAGAGGTAAATAGTATGGTTTTTTAGAAATGATATGTAAACATTCACAACAATCACCTGCAGCATAAATATCAGGATCATTTGTCTGCATGTGGTTATTTACCTTAATGGCGCCAGTAGGTCCAATCTTTATTCCCGCTTTTTTAGCTATTTCAACTTCAGGCTTTATCCCAACAGCGAGGATAACAAGATCCGCAGGAAGTTGATAATCACTCAATTGTACAAATTCCACCCTCTCATTACCAATAAATTCCCTCACATCATTATTTTTAATAATCTTAATTCCCTTATATTCCATGTATTTCTCAGCCAACAAAGCCATTTCCGGGTCAAGAAAAGGAAGAATCTGAGATTCCTTTTCAATGATTGTTACTCTTGCCCCATAAACTGTAAAAGCCTCGGCAATCTCTGTTCCAATTAATCCACCGCCAAGTATTATAATTTCTCTTATCTTTTCATTTTCAAGTACACTTTTTATCTGTTCAGCATTGACAATCCCTCTAATGGTAAATATATTCTTTAACCCAACACCCGGTATCTTAGGAATATTTGGTTTACTCCCGGTTGCAACCACGAGTTTATCATAAGGAACCGTGAAACTTCTGTCAGATATTAAATCATGATACTCGATGATTTTTTTCTTACGATCTATCCTTGTAACTTCGCATAGATTTTTTATCTCAATCCCTTTTACATTTCTAAAAAATTCAGTAGCTCCTTCAAATCCCGATACGGCAGCAGACAACTCACGTTGATTCTTAAGCTTACCTGCTATATAAAAAGGTAAAGCACAACCGGCATAGGCTAAAAAATATCCCTTCTCAAAAAGTGTGATTTCTGCATTAGGATCAAGTCTTCTTGCTCTAGATGCTGCTTTAGGCCCTGCCGCTACTCCTCCAATAATAACTATCCTTTTCCTTTTCTCTCCACCTTCTGTTAATGTTCTTCTTCTCTCAGTTACTGCCTTTATCGGGAAAATTACAGTTACCTCTGTACCCTCCCCTTCTTTGCTTCTCAAACTTATGTTGCCATGCATATAATCTACTATTTGCTTTACGATGGCCATTCCAAAACCAGTACCGCTTCTATCATATTTCTTAGCATTTGGAGCTCGATAAAACTCTTCAAATATTCTTTTTTGGTCCTGTTCGGGTATCCCTATGCCAGTATCTTTTACGATAGTAGTAACCTTATTTTCATCATAATCAACAGAAAATATTACTACACCGTGTTTTTCTGTATACTTTACTGCATTTTCCAGAAGATTTAACAGCATCTGTTCGAGTGCAAACTGATTCCCCTTAATGATAATGCTTTTGTTGGGAATACTAACCTCGAGATAGAGACCCTTTTCCTGAACCTTATCCCTTATTTGATCTACAGCTTTCATGCAGACTTCGGTATAATCGACATCAACAAGCTCAATAGCTCCGGATCTTAATTTTTCCAGTTCAAGAATATCCCTTATTAAGTTCTGGAGTGATTCTGTACTTCTCTTTATTGATTCAATCAGATGTATCTGCTTGGTAGTTAATCTACCAGCATATTGACCCAATAATGTTTCAATATTAAAACTGATTGTAGCAAGAGGTGATTTCATCTGATGAGCACTTATTCGTAGATAATCATTTCGTTCCCTATACAACCTCTCTATTTCATTTCTATATTCTTCTAGCTCTCTTTTAAGTTTATCAATATCGTAATCAGCATCCTTTGCCATTTTTTTCTCCCAAAAAGTTTATATCTATAAATTATATTCCAATAAAATAGATATTCTATATAGGATTGGCCAAGTTCTCCGTTTTATCTGTGAAAAAGATTAACATCTTTTTTATCAATCTATCTACAAATTTCATCATACTTCGTCTACTAACGGCTATTATTGCTGAAATTTTCTCTAATCTTTGGCATTTTACAATAAATATTAAGTTTTCCTTTATAATTTTTATCAAGATATTATGATCGATATTTTAACCGCGTTATACTAATTTGTTAAATTATTTTTTTTAATTGATACTACAATATTTACATTAAACAGATATTTCAATACTTTTGTGAAAAAAGAAGCTTTCTAATTATATCGTTTTTTATGAGAAAATTGGATATTTCAGCTGATAAGCTACAGGAAAGTATCTTTTAATTTTATTATTTTACTCTTCTTTTTCATAAACAGATGAATAATCATCCTTTACACTCTTATCCCACATTTTTATCCCATAGATATAGGAACCTCGAATAAGAGCATGGGCTGATGCAGTAGATGAGAAGAAAATAATGGGAATACAAATAAGAGCCTTTACCCCAACTGCAATAAATCCATATCTTAAAAAAACTCCAAATAGTATACTCCAGGTCCCAAGGGTTACACTTTTAGTGGCCGCCTGCAACCTGTTGTATACGTCTGGCAATCTAATAAGCCCAAGACAGCCAAAAAAATCAAAAGCAACTCCAATACCAATAAATATCAAACTTATTATATCATTCATTTAACTTTTTCCCCGTTAGATATTTTGCCAGAGTAATGGTCCCAACAAAACTTAAAATTGCCCATGTAATAGCAATATCTATTAAAAATTGTCTTCCAGTTTTTATTACCAATAAGGCACATATACCAACCACTAATATACCAAATATATCAATCCCCACCATTCTGTCAGCAACCGATGGCCCCCTAATAATTCTGTAAAAACAGAAAAAACTCAAACCGATGAGTATATACAGGAAAATATCAACTACCAGTTTCATTCAAAAATCCTCATTATATATTTTTCAAATCTACCAATTATTCTTTCAGTATAAACATCAGGATCCATTGACTTTACATAGATCCAATGGACATAAAAATTATTATCAATAATATCTACAGTGATCGTACCGGGCGTCATAGTTATTGAATTTGCAAGAAACACTTTAGCAATATCTGTTTTCAAGACACTCTCTACTTCTACAATTCCTGGCTTTACCGGAAGCCCTGGATGTAAAACCCTGTACGCTACATCAATATTTGCCTTAATACATTCCCAGAGGAATATAAATGAATATATAAATGCCCAGAAGTATCTTTTTATTTGAAATATTTTTTTATTAACTTTAACAGTATTTTTCGTAAAGAATATTGTAACTATTAAAGATGCTATAGCAGCTGCGACAATATTCGGAATGGTAATATTTAATGTAAGCAGTAGCCATACAATAAAAAGGAAGATAAAAAATACAATCGCTGTCATTCTAATACCCCAAAATATTGGTAGAGTAGATACTACTCTTTAAAAGTACATTAACAGCAGGCATCAATACAACATCTCTCACCGAAGGAAAAACCATAAGGCTTAAAACAATACAGAGCACAGCAAGAAATATCATTGAAAAACACATTGGAAAGGGGACCTCTTTTATCGTAATTCCTCTTTCACTCCATTTTTCTCCACTATTATTAAAAAATGTGAACCGTTGTACCTTTAAAAATGAAGCCAAGGTAATCATACTGACAAATACTGCAAGAATTGACAGGACATAATAGCCAGCTTTAGCCGAAGCAATTATAATTATCAACTTGCTGAAAAATCCATTAAATGGTGGAATACCCGAAATTGACATTGATGCACTCATAGATGTTGAAGCAGTTATGGGCATACCTCCGGCTAATCCTCCAAGTCTCTTCATATCCCTGATACCTGTTACATACTCCACCGCCCCTGCATTAAGGAAGAGCAGGCCTTTGAACACTGCATGATTAAAAAGATGAAAAAGTCCACCAGCAATTGCAAGGGAGGCTATATCCATGTTTCCATTCTTTGAAATAACAAGCATGCCTATACCAATTCCAAGAATAACATAACCCATCTGGCTAATGCTATGATAGGCCAAAAGTCTTTTGATATCCCATTGCCCTATCGCGAGAAGCACCCCAACAACCATGGATATTGTTCCTATAACTGTAATTACATAGGCAATACTATAGCTGATAGCAAACAGGTTAAAGAATAATCGCATTATTACATATGCCCCAATTGCTTTTATTAATACTCCAGATAGCATTGATGAGATTGGCGAGGGGGCTGAAGAGTGGGCATCGGGTAACCAGGCATGAAAGGGAATCATAGCTGCTTTTAATCCAAAAGCGGAAAGAAGAATTATTTCAACAAATACAATTGTTTTAGGAAAACTCTTATGTGATAAAACTCTCGAAATATCCGCAATATTTAAAGTTGAAGTATACCAATAGATAAGTCCTATACTTAGCAGTATAAAAAGAGATGATATTCCACCTAAAACCTGATATTTAAATGAAGCTTCAAGCTGTTCCTTTTCAATACCAAAGGCCACAAGTGCGTACGACGATATAGCAGCAATTTCAAGAAATACATATAGATTAAATAAATCACCACTTAAAATAACTCCATTCATTCCTGCTATCATCAATGAGAACAGGCTGTAGTAGTAGTTTTCACCGGTGAACCTCTTTATGTAAGAGATAGAATAGAAGGCCGATAGAAAGCCTATAACGTTAACTATAGTAACAAGATAAACCGAAAGTCCATCCATAACCATATAGATACCGATTGGTACTCTGTTAAATGCCTTCCAGCCACCAACTGTATACACTATTGGGAATTTTTGCAGCAGTATTAAATAAACAGATAACCCAGCCATAAATGCAAGTACAAGGGATGTAAACAACCTTGAAAATGCTTTGGAGAAAATACCTATAATAGATCCAATAAATGCACATCCCTGTGGAATGGCAACATAAAGAGGAACA
>QNBN01000224.1 GCA_003645695.1 Spirochaetota bacterium
CTCCTTTTCAATTTCGCCTTTGTGAGAAAAAAAATACACTTCACCAAATTCGAACTTCTCCCTCCTCAAATAACCAAACTAAACCCCATCTTTGACACCAAAGTCAACATAAACCACGGCAGCATCAACAGTCCCGGGCCTATTTACCCAGTGATGATCCCTTATGCTAAACTTAGGCCTTAATCTGAACTCCATATCAGCTTCACTAAAATTTGTATATCTTATTAATACACTATTACTTTTATGGGCCATGAAAATTTCCTTCAAAAGAGTAACTGAACCATCATTATTTTCTGATAGATCATAAAAAAAGGCTGGGAAAGGCCGAACCCAGGTATTAAGAATTCTCCTAAATCCATCAGGATATATGATATCATTGTAGTTATTTGAATCAATAAAGAGAGATCTACCATCGACAATAAACATCTCTTCTATGGATGAAACAAGGTGGATCCTCTTTAAATCCTCGTGAGAGGCAATCAAAAGACCGTGATACTTTCTTCTATTTATCAAATCGCGTGCTCCAAGCGCGTATCCTCCAATTCCGTTAGTACACATCCATTCATAATCGTAATTGTTATTAGTTAATGCCTCCATTTTTTCCTCCAATTTATGTTAATATATAAATTATAATTCGGATATCCAGCTTTTTCTTTAACTTTATTATTTTAAAACATTGCATACCATGCATAAAGCACCTATTCAATAAGTTTTTATTTTACTAAGCAAGATCTGTAACCTTTTTCTATCAATTTGTACCATATCCCGTAAAATTGTAGCTCTCACTTAATAATCTTGACTAAAATAATAAATAGATTATAATGTTCGTATACTCCGATAACAGAAGAAAAACGGATTCGAAATGGATATGATAGAAAAAATTGGAACAGCAGCAGGTGAAGTATGGAAAGCTTTAAAAACATGGAAAACAGTTGAAAATGATAATGAAGGAATGACAATAGCTCTTTTAAAGAAAAGAACAAATCTCCCCAATGACATACTGTATGAGGCAATTGGATGGCTGGCAAGAGAGGATAAGATCATTTTCTCTACAAGTAATACCAAAACAGTTAGAATATCTTTAAAAGAATAGACTTTTATTTTCAATTACTGCAATATGTAGATTGTAATCTGTCCAAAAAATCTGTGTAAAAACCTAAGATAGGGCATATTACAGAAGGGTCATTGATTAAAACAATAATTAATTAATATCATAAAATAATGGAACTATTCACCCATCATTCTTCTCTTGGCATTATTCACAACTCAGATATTAATCCCGAAGAAATTCTCAATAATGAATTAGTACATATCATTATCGGGGACAGTTTTGCTGAGTATAGATGTTTCCCTTTTTTCCCCTCATTAGAACTTATAAATCAATTAAAAAAAGGTAATGAACTCTTAAAAACAATTCCATTGGCAGTTTCAATTAAAAATGAAATAATTGAAGATGTATCTAAAGAAAATATTCATCTGCAAAACCAGCTAATCAAAGATATCCATCTCTCCACGAGAATTATAGATTCGATTTTACTTATTCATCAGGCTCTCTCTCAGATTGAAAATAGCAGCCTAATAAACAGAAGATTTGTTCTAATAAAAGAAAAAAAGGGAGAACCTGGAATACTACATTTTCCGGGCCAACTTACTGTGATGAGTCATATTGGACCCGGCCCGCAATGGAAAGAAATACCTTCAATTTATCTGGGTCTAAACATTTTCCAGGTACTTTATCTGGAGCACAGAAAGAAAGAACAAAAACTCTTCACTTACTTTAAAAATCTTCTACTTTTTGAAGAAAAAGCAATCGAGACGGGTTATATACACACCGAATCACCAACTATTGAAAAAGTAAATGGATTCTTAGCTCTTTTTAAAAGTGTACTTGATCTAACACCAATATCTGAGACTGTAAGAACTTTTGTAACCATTAAAAAGAGGGTAAGAAGATTTTCATCCAGGGTGAAGGCTCAATTTTGTGAAAAGCTCGACGCCCGATTAAAAGAAAATATGGAGGCTTTTGACGTTAATACAAACATAAAAGCCATACATGATCTGGAAAGATTGGCAAGGCAGTACAAAGCTAACGGAGAATATGAATCCCTGAAAGATGTAGTAAGAATAGCCGTTTCTGCATCTGGCCACGATATTCCAGAAGTAAGAAATAAGGCTAATGTTCTGCTTGAAAGAATTTTTTCTCCTAAAGAGTACGAGGCACCTCTTTCTATAAACTTTTCAACACACTATAAAGGGAGAAGCTACCATTTTTCCTTTAATCTACCAAAAAGAAAAAACCCGTATTTTATAAGAATATATGATGGATATCATAACGGCATACCAACTCTTGAGAATATCTATTTTAAAGAGTTCCCACTACTATATAATGAAAAACTTGGATTCTATTATTTTGAATATACCTTTGAAAATCTTGGCTACTACGATTATGTTATCCTAATAGAAGAGAGAGGTAAGAAAAAATGGATGAGCTGTCCGGAATGTAGTGGAAGAATAAATATCATTCCAGATGTTCGGGGGCACATTATACTCGAAATATTTCCAGATATACATGGCCATACAAGGGTATTCTGGTGGGACAATAAGGAACATCCAGGGTTGGTATATAACGAAAATGGAGAAGTAATAAGGCTTGGTAACTTCTCTGATATTACAGCTCATCTTGAGTATCTAAAAGCGCACTACTTTATAACAGAGCTGTATCTACTTGGTGTTCAGAAAAGAGGCTACAACCGTGAAGATTGGGCACCAGGGGCCACATCACCTTCCCCCTTTTCACCAATGAGTCTTGTCGAAATTGAGCCATCCCTTGGGGGAGACGAGGAGTTTATAAAGCTTATTAGAAAGGCCCATTCTCTTGATATAAAAGTAATAGTCGACATAGTCCCTCATCTTAACAGAAGAAGTAATGAAGTGTCCGATGAGTGGGTTGTTAAATGTTACGACGAATGGGGAAACCTGGTTGATAGAGCAGCAACTGACGGGAGATATGGAAGCTGGAATGATGGAAAACTTTTAAATTATAGAAAGTTCGAGGTTTGGGAATGGCTTACCAATTCTGTTCTAACATTAATCGATAAGTTTGACATTGATGGTATTCGTTTTGATTCTGCTCATGCAGTTCCCATCATGATGAAGAGAAACAACTATCCCTATATCTACAATAAAATCCGTAGCCATGAAGAAATGCTTGAAGGCAGAATCATCTTAAATGACAGGGAGGATGATCACTTTATAACTACTGGTTTTTATGATTCTATGTGCAGGGATGTTATAGCACCACCATTTCATCATTATATGATGGCAAGGATCTATGGTAAATTGAGGGATAAAGGCAAGGACTTTTTTATCAACATAGCTGAATGTTACTGGGGAAGAGAAAAATATCTGGCAAGATCGGGTATAATACCATATAATTCCGCTCTGTTCAAAATATGTGAAAATATTACACATAAAAAAGCAAATATAGGTGAAATATATCACTTGTACAATAACTACTTTCCCAAGGTTCTACCCGAGGGTACTGAACTCCTCGGAATTCTAGGGAACCATGATGAAAATCGACCCCTTAGCATATTTGGCCCATGGGGTTTTAAAGCAGCTACAATGTTAACATCCTTTATGAACAATATCATACTCGATTATGAAGGAAATCCCGAAGGGGAAGGCTGGAAAATATACCTTGACAACATATTTGTAAATTGGAATCAGTTTGAACAGGCTGCAAATAGAAGCCTTGAATCCTTTTATAGAAGGCTATATTCGTTTCACAGAAATAACCTGGGAAAGGGTTACTTATTAAATACAAATAGTGAGGAGATAGTTGGAGCTGCTAAATTCTGCGATAATACAATCTGGATAGGAGCCTTTAATTTTTCAGACCAAACACAACATGTTGAACTTACATTTGACAACCCTCTTTTACCTTTAAAGAAGAATAGTTTCTATAAGATAACTGACCCACTATACTCCCATATTACAGGTAAATACGGCTACATAACTACCAATGAATTAAAGGTATCGAAGATATCCACTACTGTACCTTTTATAGATAGAATAAAGTTTTTACAGCTTGAAACAGTTGAGAATCCAGAAAATGAATATGCAAACTTCATTAAAGATTCTTTCTCAAGGATCTGTTCCCTTGAAAGAGGGCCTGATTTTAAAGAGTTTTTTGCTTTTGCAGAAATTGCATCAAAAATTAATGAATATAAAGACCTATCAGAGTTTATAAAAAATGTTTTATTGCCAATTTTTCATGAAGGTGAATTTAACACATTAATACTTGGTTTAAAGAGGATATTTTTCTATATCTTTAAGTACGGTTTAAAATCAAGCACAGTATTAAGAGACTATTTTAATCTCATGAGTAAGAGTGAAAATCCCAGGTTACAATCCATAGGAATAGAATTAATAAATCATAATAAAAGGGGCAACCTTATATTTATCTCTGCAGAAGCAATCCCGTTTTCAAAAAGTGGAGGGCTTGCCAATGTAGTGTATGAACTACCGAGAGAACTGATAAAAATGGGAGAAACGGTTTATGTTATTACTCCCCTATACAGAAGTGGCGATCCGAGTGCAGTAAAGAAAATGAATGAAGCCATATATAAACATAAAATTAAATACACCGGAGTAAATGTAAAGTTTGCAATAGGAAATAACTTTTACGAAGCTGGAGTCCATTTCGGGGATGTTAATGGAATAAAATACTATCTGCTTGATCACCATGAGCTATTTGATGGCCTATACTGGGGTTATACAGCTGAAGAAAAGTTAAGAAGACGCATTGCTCTTGCAAGAGCTGCTGCAGAGATAATAACCACATTTAATTTAAAACCCCTTTTTACATTTACGAATGATGCTTTTGCTGGAGTTTTTAATGGTATTGTCCGCAGTGATCCCTACTACATAAATAATGAAAACTTTCAATCAACAAGTTTCTTTCACATAATTCATAATGGTAACTGGCAGTATTTTGATTCATACTATAGATATGAAAATGGAGTTGATCTTTTCCGGTTATTTAATCTTCCATACTATCTAGTTCCTCAGTTTTTGGACCTTAACGATGAAAATAAAATCAATTGCATGGTAATTGGCGTGAGATTTTCCGATATGTCTATAACGGTGAGTCCATCATATGCTAAACAGATTAAGATTGCCAGTGACGGACTTGAAAAGGTGCTTGGTGATGTCGTAGGTATAAATAATGCGATAGGCAGAGATTTTCCGTATAGAATACTGAGGAGTTTTAAAGAATCAGGATTCGTTGATAATTATTACCCGGAACTTATGAAAAACATTGAAAACGATAAAGAATTAGAAGAAAAGCTAATTGAGAGATATCCAGAGATTTTGGATGGGCCATATTCTCCAGAGAAAATAAGAAGTAAAATAAGAAAAGCTAATGTAACAAGAATGAGGAATAAGCTCTTGCTTCAGACACAAAGGGGATTAAAAATAAATCCTGATAAAATACTATTCAGCATGATTCA
>QNBN01000225.1 GCA_003645695.1 Spirochaetota bacterium
AAGGAAAGCTAAAGAATTAGTAAAAAAAGAAAGAAATCCTTACAATGTAATTACAGAGATTATTAAAGGTGATTCTAGATTTATAAATTTAAAAGAAGTATTTAACAAATATAAGATAAAAAAAGTTCAACTTATCCTTATGCATCCCCCCTATCACGACATAATAAAATTTAGCAATGACCCAAGAGATTTGTCTAATGCTAAAACAGTTGAGGATTTTATTAAGATGTTCTGTGAAGTATTCGATAATACCGCTCCCTACTTAGAAAAAAATAGATATTTAGGGATAGTGATTGGAGATAAATATTCAAAAGGTGAATGGATTCCATTAGGATTTTATGTGATGAATGAAGTTCTAAAAAGAGACTTTTTATTAAAAAGTATAATTGTTAAAAATTTTGAAGAAACTAGAGGTAAAAGAAATCAAAAAGAACTTTGGAAATACCGAGCTTTAGTTGGTGGATTTTATATCTTCAAACACGAATATATATTATTGTTTAAGAAGAAAGGAGACTAATGCCTTTATTTAGTGCTAAAGAAGTGAGAAATTTAAAATTAAGTTCCATCCCTTTGCCGAAATTAAGGGAGTTTGTTAAATCTTTAGGGCAAGACATTAAAGGTAATGGCACAGAAATAATAAAGCGTATAGTTGATTTTGATATAGATGATAAGTTAGATATATTTATCAAGGCTCAATATAATGAAAGAATAAAGGAGAGGCGGAGATTAATCAGTGATGAAGATTTAATAAAGGAATTGCATAAGGTAAAGAGATTTTCGTGGGGTGTTGTTCAGGGACAGTTGGATCAGAAAATTCAAACCGAATACGTAAGAAGAATCTACCGATATGAAGATTTAATAAGTGGAGTTAAAGCTAAACTTTACGATGATGTTACTTCTTATGTAATATGTACTTGGTATAACCATTGGACAACTGTGTTGATAGAAGAACACATCAGTCAACATCCTAAGGTTATTCCTACACTGAAGAATATAAAAGGAATTGATATCTTTGTAGACGGTCAGCCTTTTGATTTAAAAATTACATATTTGCCTCGAGGATACAACCCTAATGATGCTGTAAAAAATCCTAAAGGTCTTGCCATATGGATGTACGAGAATCAAGGAGCACAAAGATTTGGGGCGGATAATAGACTATTTGTTGTATTACTAGATACAAGAAACCCTCAAGACAGCTGGAAGTTGAAAAGGAATTTTGAGCTTGTTTTCTCCAAAATAGATTCGTTCTTTTCAAAAGAAAAGGTTTCTTCTGCAGATGAGGTTATTTTTAGTTATAAAAATAAGACTTATACAGCTGTATCTAAAATACTTATTATTGTAAGATAATATAGCATTTTAATATTTCAGTGGTTGAATTTCTAATTTGAAACAGGAGGTTAATAATGGAAAAAAATCTTAAGAATGGAGAGAAAGAATTCCAGAAGAGGAAACCCATTACCATTAAGGATGGAGTAATTACTTTGGAAGAACTAAGACAATCAACCATTATTTCTTTTATTACTCAACCACCTGGAAATATAACTACTGATAGTGTAATGTTAATAGTAGATAATTTAGATGCAGTGACTCCTAAAGTCAAGGGAGAAACTAAAAAATTTAAAAGATTGGATTTATTCCTAAATAGTACCGGGGGATCTATAGATGCTGCATATAAAATTGTAAAGGTTTGCAGAGAGTATGCTGAAGAATTCAATGTGATAGTCCCTCTTATGGCTAAAAGTGCAGCAACACTTATCTGTCTTGGGGCGGATGAAATTGTAATGCCTCCTGTGGCAGAGCTTGGACCGATAGATCCAATAATTACTCATCCGTCAAAAGGTACCCCTGTTCCAGCTAGATCCATTAGAGATTTTTTGGAGTTGGTGGCCAGAAGGGATCAGACTACAGAGACAGAACTTTCTTCAATATTAGCACCCTTAATTGATAGATTAGATCCTTGGATTGTAGGAACTTACGAGACAATTATGAAAATATCTGAAGACTATGCTCGTCGTTTACTATCCTCTTTTATGTTAAAAAAAGATTCCAAAAAAGCTGAAGAAGTAGCGAGAATTTTGACTAGAGAGATACCTTCGCATCTATACGCTATTAACAGAACTGAAGCAGCTGAAGATTATGATCTAAAAATACTGAATGTTGATCCAGGAGATTCATTATATGATGCAATAAAACAATTATTTATTATTTATACTCAATTTATGAATCAAAATCAAATTATTCTTCTTTCGGGAACAAGAGACATAAATAGATTTGCTCAGGCTATAACTCTTCCTTCACAAAAGGGTATTGAACCTAAGGGAATACTATGAAAATAGTTTTTTGGGAAACAATAAAGTTTTTACTTAGTGTGATTGCAGGAGGAGTAGGAGGCAGCATTGTCGCTGCTAGGATACAAAGTAAGCATTTATCCCACTTGCAAAATAAGAAACAGATATTTGATACAAAGATTCAGCCAGCTATTATTACACTCGAGAAAGTACTAATCAATACGGAGATTCCTTCAGAAATAGATGTGGAGCTCCTTGCAGAACTTTCTGCACGACTTAAAATGCTTGTAACAGAAATAAATAATCCTGAGTTTGCAAAAGAAGTAGAAGAGTTGAAGATTATTTGTATAAATTATAGACGTTGTTTTGAGAATAGGTTGAATGATCCTGGCTGGCAGCAAAGTGCGAGAATATTGGGAGAAAAGATAGAATCCTCTGTAAAAAAAATTGTTAGTATAATAGAAAAGTATTAAATTACATTTTTTACGATTTGTTTTTATATCCCATTTTAGTGGGATATAAGCTGACGAAGTCACCTGCTTGAGGAGGATTTAGGATAATTATTGGTTAAGTTCTTTTCAAATCAACAAAAAGCAGGCGTCCCATAAAAATATTTTTTTATTGTTCCTTGATTTAAATACTAAAACTAAAATTTTCGCTTAAGGCGAAAAAATCCGAGTGATGAGCAGGTGCTTGAGGAAGCTTAAAAGGAAGAAGCAGGCTTCCCGATATTCATCGGGATAAACTCCGCTTAAGGAATCCGCCTGTCTCGATGAGCGAAAGCAACATCGGGAAGCACCGAGACTGCAAAGGTGGGTGGGATAAAGTTATTTGTATTTCTTTTTGAAATAGGTTAGAATTTGGTCGCATAGGCGACCCCAGTTTTCTATCTGGCGATTTTTGACTAAAAAAGAATAGGGTAAGTTATAGGAAAATAATAACTTAGCGCCAGAGAGCCGAAAGTTCGTTTTGCGAAGCAAAATAAAAAACTTTGTTTTTTGCCAATCTTTTTGAAAAAGTTATCAAACAAAAAAACAGTGGCAAATTTTTAAAGCATAGAAAAATTGAATCTGATACTTTCTTGAGTTATAATTTGTCATGTTTTAGTAAATACTAAACATCCAGAGAAATGGAGAAATTTTCAATTTTTCTTATAATACCTATTTTAAGATTTTTACTTAATCTTAATAATTTTTTATATCTTCGTACTGTTCTACATCAACATGATAAATTTCTTGCAGGAAAAGTAAAAAACGCATCTGAAAAAGAAAAGAGAGTTTCTCAAAAGGCTGCCAGATGGATTCAAGCTAACCAAACAGAGATTAAACGAAGAGTTTTAAATGCTGGGGTTGAAGAACAAATCAAATCATTTATGGAACCTATAGGTTTAGGATATGGACAAACAAAAAATATTAGCACACTTGATAATTTACTATTTATGAATAAAGAAATCATAGCCTCTGCCAGACAGACTATATCTATTGCCAAGGGACATTATTGGACACAGACATGGTTAAGTCTCAGCCCTTTATTTTGGATTGAGATGGTTATCTTTTTACCTAGAGAAATTTTAAAAATGGCGGGGCTTGAAAGTCCTTCAAAAATATTCCAAATCATAGTAAAAATATTACAGTTAATTTATTGGATAATTTCAATTGTTTATATCATTCTTAAAGTTTTAAAATGATAAAATATTTTATCTATGCCCGTAAGTCCACAGATTCGGAAGACAGACAAGTCCTCTCTATTCAATCCCAGATAACTGAGTGTCGTGAATTTGCTCAAAAAGAAGGATTAATAGTTGTGGATGAATTTCAAGAGGCAAAAACTGCAAAATCACCAGGACGACCTATATTTAATAGAATGATTGAGCTAATAGAGCAAGGAAAAGCAGAAGGAATTATTGCCTAGCATCCGGATAGATTAGCAAGAAACTCTATTGATGGAGGAAAGATTATTTATCTTATAGATATAGGAAAGATTATCGACTTGAGATTTCCTACCTATCGCTTCGATAACAATGCCCAAGGTAAATTTATACTTAACATAATTTTTGGACAATCTAAATATTATGTAGATAACTTAAGCGAAAACACTAAGAGAGGAATAAGAGAAAAACTAAGAAGAGGCGAATATCCTGGCTTTGCTCCCCTTGGTTATAAGAATAACACTGTTAACCATACTATAGAGATTGATCCTGAAGTGTCTGGAAAGGTAAAAGAACTTTTTGAACTTTATGCTACAGGCAGATACTCTTTAGATGACCTAAGAAAATTGGCGACTGCCTCTGGCTTGGCCAGTAGAAGAAAACGAGGAAAATTAAGTAAAAGTAATATTGAACGTCTCCTCAAAAATCCTTTCTATTATGGTGCTTTTGTCTTTAAGGGACAACTTTACGAAGGCACTCATCCACCTATCATTACCAAAGAGCTTTTTGATAAGGTACAGAAGGTTTTTAATTTACGAAGTAAACCCCGCAAAAATGGACCTCATTATCATGTCTTTCGAGGCTTTATCCGATGTGGTAAATGTGGTGGAATGATAACTTCTGAGATCCAAAAACAAAAGTATATTTATTATCGTTGTACAAAAAAGAAAGGCAAATGCGATGAACCATTTTTGCGTGAGGAGGTGCTCGTTGAACAAATAAATGAAGCAATTAAGAAAGTTTCCATAGAGAATGATCTTAAAAATTTTTTGCTTAAAATGATTGATGAAGAGTCGACAAATTCTACAACTTCCTTCTCTATCTCTTTCCTCAATAACCGAATTGGTGAAATAGATAAAAAACTAAATATTCTCTTAGATGCTTATCTAAATCAAGTTATTAGTGAGGAAGAATACAAAAAAAAGGAATCATCTCTCCTAAATGAGAAGTTAGAGATAAAAGAAAAATTGACTTATCTTGAAAGCAGAGGTAAAGTTTGGCTCGAACTGGCTCGAAATTTTGTAATATCTTGTGGCCAAGCCAGTTACATAGCAACTAAGGGAAGTTTAGAAGAAAAACGGGAATTTTTCAAAAAGATTGGCTCGAACTTTCGGCTCTCTGGCGCTAAGTTATTATTTTCCTATAACTTACCCTATTCTTTTTTAGTCAAAAATCGCCAGATAGAAAACTGGGGTGGGCGAGGGGACTTGAACCCCCAACCACCTGAGCCACAGTCAGGTGCTCTCGCCAGTTGAGCTACGCCCACCTTTATTTTGAAGTATTCT
>QNBN01000226.1 GCA_003645695.1 Spirochaetota bacterium
TAAGAATGCTCTCTGGAGGACAGAGGCAGGCTGTAGCTATTTCAAGATCCATATACTGGAATGCAAAGTTTCTAATAATGGATGAGCCCACAGCAGCACTGGGAATAGCCGAGCAAAAAAAGGTGTTGAATCTAGTAAATCTTTTAAAGTCACAAGGAATTGGTATAATTATTATCAGCCATCAGATGTATGATGTTTTTTCGGTCGCTGACAGGCTTGTTATTATGAGAAGAGGGTTAAAAGTAGCTGAGAGGGTTACAAAGGAGACAAATCCTGATGAAGTTGTGGGGTTAATTGTAGGTGCTGAAACGGTCGAAACAAAAAACTGATATTTTATAATACAAATATTTAATTTCTATGAAAATATTTACAAAAACCCTTCTATTTTTTGTTGCCCTTATCTTGCTTGAATCTATCCTGACTCTGTTACTCATAACAAAAATAGTGAGCAGAAACAATCTTTCCATTGCAAAAGTTGAACTTTCAAATGAGTCTTCTTTAATTTATGACAGTCATAATTCATGGAAACGGAAAATATGGAAGAGCATTATTGACATAAAAAATGATGAAGAAATAAAAAGGTATCTTACCCTGCAAAACTATTTTGCTATGAATAGAATCTCCTATCTGTTGGAATCCAGATTTATTCGCTCTGGTATTGATTATATCCTGATAAAAACTGAGAACTTGGTAAATTTGATTTCCCTGACCACAAATACTATAACCGAAGATGAATTATCAAACCTAATAATAAGAAAACCACACCCATATTTAGAGATACGTCGATTAAAAAATTACTTTATTATGATTGGTTCCTTAAGGGTGATACCTCCGTCAAGATTGCAGAGAGAATCATCCCCGGCAAATGAGGGGTATTTCGATATTTTCTTAATTAAACGTATGGATAATCTATACTGTAAAAGTTTAACTTTAAACAGGAATTCAAATGTTTCCTTTTTTACTAATAACAGTTTGATCCTTTCTCACGAGACGGTTAACTTTATTAAGTTTTTCTCTACATTATCCATAAAAGAAATTTATGAGCCACTTTATAATGTTGAAATTGGTAAGAAATACTACAATATTGCAGTCCAGAGGCTTGAAAACATCTACCCTGAAAATCAAACTCTATTTATTGCCACGATTGTCTCTAATGAGCCCTATCTTGAAAGAATAGCATCTATTAGAAAGATAACCTTCTCTGTAACGGGATCAGTTGCATTTCTTTCAATAATTATAAGCCTATTTTTTTCAAAAAAAATTACCGATCCAATTCAACTACTACTCAATGCAATGCATAAATTAAAGATAGGAGAGTACAGAAAAAGCATTAAAATTAATGGGAAAAACGAAATTTCGGAGCTATTCAATGGTTTTAATGAAATGGCAGAAAAGCTAATGAGTGATAGGGTAATTATGGAGAATTATATAAAAGAGATAATGATTCTGAACGATTTTAACGAAAAAGTTTTTAATTCCCTTCATGCTGGAATATTGATTTTGAACAATAATCTCAATGTACTGAAAGCAAATAAATACTTTTGTGAGACCTTTGGAGTAGACAGTAATAAAATTATTGATAAACCGTTGAGTCTTTTGGATGTTGAGATTATCGATGACGAGGTTTATGATCATGTAAAAAAAATAGTTGAAAGTCAAGAGTCTGGTTTTACAATAGTTAAGCGATTAGAATATTCAAAAGTTTTTGAGATAAAGTTTTATCCATTTACAGCTCTAAGAAGCAGTGATATACATACATCAGGGTGTATAGTTGTTGTGGAGGATATAAGTAAAAAGGTGGAGTTTGAAGAAAAGATATTGCAGGCTGAAAAATTATCATCTTTAAGCATTTTAACTGCTGGTGTGGCTCATGAAATAAACAATCCTCTAAGCTCAATTATGAGTAATGTGCAGAATCTAATAGAGGATGAAAAGGACCAGGATAGATCGGTTTCTTTAAAGTGGATTGAACAGGAAACAAGACGCATTGCAAATATTGTTCATGAATTACTGGCCTTTTCTTCAAGTAAAACTGATAGTCTTGAATTATGCGATATCAATAATGTTATAGAGCAGGTTTCCAGTATTGTTAAATATGCAGTATCAAAAGATAAAGAGATTGAAATTGGATTAAAACTCGATCCTAATCTCCCAAAAGCAGCAATAAATAGTGATGAAATAAAACAGGTAATTGTTAATATTTTAAATAATTCAATTCATGCGATTTCTAAATCAGGAATGATTCAAATAATTACCAGGTACGTGGTGGAATCTGAAAGCATCCAGATAACAATTAAGGATAACGGAATCGGAATTGAGGATAAGAATATACCGAGGATTTTTGATCCCTTTTTTACAACCAAGAAGAATGGAATTGGGACAGGGCTTGGGTTATCCATAGTTTACGGTATTATAACGAAGCATGGTGGAAAAGTTTCGATAAAAAGTAAGGTCGGGAAAGGTACAACCATAAGTCTTGAAATACCTGCTGTTGAAGATTAGATTATAAACAACTGTTTCAATAAATGATGGGTAGATAATTATATGAAGGATAAATACTCTCTTCTAATCATCGATGATGAAAAAGGTATTCAACATGGCTTAAAAACCTTTTTTAATAAAAGAGGATTTAATGTTTTTACCACTGGGAAGTATGATGAAGCTATTAGAATTGTTAAGGAAAAAAATATTGATGCAGCGGTTGTTGATATAAGGCTTAAGGGAAACAAAAATGGGATCGATCTTATATCAGAACTTAAGAAATTGGAACCGGATATTATAGAAATAGTAATAACCGGTTATAGCAGTGTGGATACTGCGGTAACCTCAATGAAATTAGGAGCTTCAGATTATATAGTTAAACCTATAGACAATCAGAAACTACTTGATGCCATTGTAAAGAACTTAGAGATGCGGAATCTAAAAAATGAAAATATATTTTTGAGAAATGAGATTCTCAGTAGATATGATTCTTTTGATTTTATAACAGAAAATGAAGAACTAAAGGCAGAGTTAAGGAAAATTGACAGAATAAAGGACAAGCCGATTACAGTGCTTATTACCGGTGAAACGGGAACGGGTAAGGAGATTCTTTCAAGGTATATACATTTTACAAGTAACAGGAAGGACAAAAGATTTGTTACCATTAATTGTGCCGCTTTAAGCAGGGAGCTATTGTTAAGTGAGCTCTTTGGTCACGAAAAGGGTTCTTTTACTGGGGCAATTGAAAGGAAGATGGGAAAGTTTGAGATTGCCCATGGGGGTACTCTTTTCCTGGATGAGATTGGAGATATGTCGCTAAATATTCAATCAAAACTCTTAAGGGTTATAGAGGAGAACAGTTTTGAGCGCGTAGGTGGTACCAAGAGGATTGAAGTTGATGTTAGGTTGATTGCAGCTACAAATAAAGATCTGAGGAGGATGATGAAGGAAGGAAAATTCAGAGAGGATCTGTACTATAGAATAGCCGTTTTCTCTGTTAATATTCCACCTTTAAGAGATAGACCCGAAGATATACCTATTTTGATAAGGCATTTTATCAAAAAGTATAATAAAAAATATAATAAAAATGTTATTGATCTCAATAATGATGCCTACAACGCCCTTATTTCTCATAATTGGCCCGGTAATGTGAGGGAGCTTGAAAATATTGTTAATCAAGCTGTTTTACTAAGTGATAGTGAAATCATAAATCTGGATGAATTGGTCAATGGAAGAATATTTATACCCATTCAAAATGATAAAATTTTGCAGAATGAAAGGAAGGATGACTTTGAGTTTGATAAAATAAAGGATCTTAAAATGGCAATTGCTAATCTTTCGAAAGATTACGAAAAGAAGATTCTTCATTATTATCTGGAAAAGAATAATTTTAATAAATCTAAAACAGCCAGAGAACTTGGAATTACAAGAAAAACCCTTGATTTTAAGATAAGATCTTTGAATATACAAGATATACATAGAAGACCTCAAAGCTGAATTCTAATTAGGCTGATAAATATATGTCAAAGAATATAAGTCATTTAAAAGGCATTTTGTTCTTTTTTATTACCAGTGTTCTTTGGAGTACAAGTGGAATGTTGATCAAGATGATCAGCTGGAATCCTATAGCCATTGCTGGTGTAAGAAGCGGAATAGCTTCTTTAGTTCTTTTGCCTGTGATAAAAATGAAAGATTTTAGGGTTTCGAGGATTGGGTTATTAACTTCTGTAAGCTTTTCTGCCACTGTTATACTTTTTGTTTCAGCTACAAAAATGACAACTGCAGCCAATGCAATTATTCTTCAGTATACAGCCCCGATTTATACTGCTATTTTTTCAGGTTTCTTTTTAAAGGAAAAGGTTAAGAAAACCGATATATTCTTTTCCATACTTGCTGTTGGTGGAATTGTTCTCTGCTTCATAAATAAGTTATCAAGCGGGAATATTTATGGTGATATAATGGCTCTTTTTAGCGGAGTATCTTTTGGCTGGTTTTATCTTTTTATGAGAAAACAAAAGTCTGAAAATCCTATAAATTCAGCGTTTCTTGGTAATGTATTAACGTTTATAATAAGCATTCCTTTTTTGTTTGGAGAGAAAATTGGAAAAATTGACATATTCTATCTTTTGATTTTAGGTATTTTTCAGATGGGTGTTCCAATGTTTTTTTATTCTGCAGGAATTAAATATATTACTGCTCTTGAGGCAATCCTCATATCAACAATAGAGCCCATTCTTAATCCTGTATGGGTTTATCTTGCTGTAGGAGAGACTCCAGGGAAATGGACATTTATTGGGGGGATGGTAGTAATTATGTCCATCCTTTTAAGCTCTGTTTTCAATATAAAGTCTTCAAAGTTGAAAGCAGGGCTACATTGAAGTTTGTGTTTATACCGTGAATTTTTTGTACGCTGTATATAAAATGTATTGCAATATTCCGACTCAAAAGCTGAAATGAAGCTCTTATAAAACAATTGTCTATTATTAACAAATTTGTGCTAATTTTTTAGAAAAAAACGAATTTTTTGAGTGAGGGAAAAACCTTTTAAATTTTTAATAATCTCAATATTTAAAGGGTTTGCCGGTCATTATAAGTGATAAAGCCTCTGCTCTTGTTTTCTCATTTTCTTTAAAAATGCCCCTAACTGCGCTTGTAACTGTATATGATCCTGGTTTTCTAACCCCTCTCATAACCATACATAAATGTTCCGCCTCTATCACTACGATAACCCCATAGGGCTTTAGCTTTTTCATCAGTAGATCTGCAATAGATGTGGTCAATCTCTCCTGAAGTTGAGGCCTTTTAGCGAAGGCATCTACAACCCTCGCCAATTTGCTTAAACCAGTTATCCTATTATTCTTCGGAATGTAGCCAACATGGGCTTTCCCAAAAAAGGGGAGAAGATGATGTTCACACATAGAGTATATAGGAATATCTTTTACAAGAACAATCTCATCATGATGCTCTGTAAACATAACTTTGAGTTCATCCTCAGGATTCATAAATGTTCCCGCGA
>QNBN01000227.1 GCA_003645695.1 Spirochaetota bacterium
ATAAAACCTCTCAAATTAAATAACCACATTCTCCCTTTACCATTTTTCTTTTTAGCTTTCCCAAGCAAGCCCTGTGCCGAAGCAAATGGGCCAAGTAAAGCGGAGGCACAGACAGGTTAGGATACAAAGATAAGTTATATATTTAGAAACAACGCCTTGATACATTGATGGTGCTCGCCAGAATTAAAGGGTGGTGGGTGGGGGTGGTCAGGATGTGCCTATTTTCCTACCCAATAAGAATCTGGAGAAAATATTAATCGATTTATTTCTTTTAATAAACTATCCCAACTTTGTTTATCTCTTAACCAGTTAACAATATTTACTTTTGACATTATCCTTTGAAATTTTTGCCAATTAACTCCTTTTGGTTTTAAAATCTCCTTCCATCTACACTCTGTCCATAAATATTTGGGTAAACTTTCACTGATCCAAGCATAAAGAACATCAAAATCCATATTAGGATCGGGGGAATCTTCACGAAATGATTTAGCTTGATTTTTTATCCAAACTGGTTCTGAAACTTTAGGAAGGCTCGTTTTATTAATTTGTTAATTTCAAAATAAACTCTCTTATCGACTCAAATTCTCTATCATCCCAACTCCAGTAACCTGCTTCTGCTGCTTCTCCTAATCTTTTATCTGGGTCAGGATAAGAAGCGAAATAAGTATATACTTTTGCTTTATCTATTTTTTTGATATTAATTCCATTTCCTTGTAGACATTTAAAATATAAATCTACACAACTCATCCTCTCAGAATGTTGAGTATTTAAGACTTTAGCTATCACTGTCTCTAATTCTCCTTTTTTATTTTCGGGAAGAACCAAAATTCCAACCTTAATATCATCTTTTGAAACAAATTCTCCACTTTTGGAAGGAGGAGAGAAACCTAATCTTTTTAAAGAATTTACTATACTCTGGAAAGCTCCCTGGGGATTATCATTTGCATCTCTAATTATTCCTAATGATTTTACTCTTCTAAATCCTGAAGTAAATACTACTGATTTTAATTCTCTATATCCAATCTGCCCCCTAATAGGAATTATCTGTACTTTTTCTTCCATTCCTAAATATCTTGCAAAACTTTTAAAAAATCTTTCATCATCATAGCCCTCCACTATTAATAAACTGCTTTTAACTATCTCGATATTCATCTGAGCTCCAACTTATTTTCAATAGAAATGGATAATGTCTCTTTGTCATATTCTACAACTTCTAGGTTGCCATCTTTATCTCTCTCTATTCTAAAAACTCCTAAATTGTAAGGGGTATCCTTAACAAAATTGTTATAAGCATAAATCACGCATTCTAAACTATGAGTGGTAGCAAATATTTGAACATCATAATCTTTTGCTAATCTGCCTATCACTTTCCAGATATTAGTTAATTTAGAATAATGTAGACCGTTCTCTACCTCATCAATTAGCACTACTCCTCCTGGAACACTCATTATATCTGAAATATACCTTAACAATCTTACCATTCCTAATCCTGCAAGTGGTAAGGGTAAAGCTTTATCAAAACCTATATCTACATGAATTATCGGAACTTTGCCTATAGGTATGATTAAAATATCCCTTAGTCTTGGTTCTATTATCTTAAGTACTTCTATTATCCTTCTTTTCTCATTAACTCGTCTTAAAATCTTTCCTATCCTTTCCACAACATCTGACTGGAAAGGTAATTGTGTAGGATAAACGAATATAGTAATAAAATCAGGACGCGGAGGAGGTGGTTCTATCTTCAGTTGAATTCCTTTTCCCTGTTCAGTAAAAATTAACTTCGAAATAAATTTTTTCCCCTTAGAATCTTTATATTCGAATGAACAGAGCTCATATGAATAACCTCCAGTAATGGCTAATTTCTCTTCCCCTTCGGCAGATGACAATAAAATAGTGGAAGGGGGGGAGGCTTTTATTCTTATATTTTGAGTTTCTCCGCTAACTCTTTCTGAGAAAAGCTCTATATCTTGGGCAATATTAAAGTTGTGAAAAAAACCATTTACAGGTGATTCTAACGACTCAGAGCCAGAAATATCTATAGGAAATAAAGGTAAACCCCTAAAACGGTCTGTTCTAATCATTAATTCGGGATGCGTTCCTGACATTATAAATATTGCCTCCAACAATGCTGTCTTCCCAATATTATTTTCTCCTAAAATTAAATTTATTCTATTTAAGTTATTCAACTCTATTTCCTTAAAACACCTAAAGTTTTCAATTTTTATTTTTTTGTAAACCATTTTTAACCTCCTATTTAAAAGTTCAAGTATATTAAACCATTTTTTAAAAAAATAGCAAGAAATTTAATATAAATCATTATTGAGAATCTTAAGGATAGAATTTATTACTTTCTTATTTACTATTTCAATCATTATCTCTTTATTTTTCTCTAATCCATTATAAGATAGATTGCAAGAACCAATAAGGGGGATTTTGTTGTCTATTATGATGAATTTTCTGTGGAAGATGGCGGGTCTTTTTATGTGGTAGAATTTAATCTTTACCTGAAAACTCTAGGAATTTATCAAAATTATATTTGGAGTGTATTCTCCTATAATGATTACTCTATCATTTAATTTCTTAAATAATTTCTCTGATAATTATAGTTCAACCTTCAACCTTAAGATTAAAATTGTCATTGATATGCTTGCCAAAATTAAAGGGTGGTGGATGAGGGGTGGTTTTGGGTTATGCTAGCAAGATTATCTCAATCTGACGACTTCTCTCCTGTTACAGAAATTTGTCCCTGGAATTGAGATAAATTGGCTCTCTCAGGCCTGCTTGACAATCGTTCAAAAATTAACTGGCAAATTTTATCTTTTTTTGGATCTAGCCTAATATGAGTAGGACCATGATTAATAATCTCCAAAGTAATCTTCCCTGAGAATCCAGCATGTATGGTAGGACAGGAAAGATGAACTACTAATCCTAGCCGTGCTACTGAACTTCGTCCTTCTACTCTCGCAGCAATTTCTGATTGAAGAGGAAGTGTTATTTTCTCTAAAGTTTTAGCAAGAATGAACGCTCCAGGTTTTATGATTATAGATCCATCTCTTTCTTTAGGAACATCTTTTAAATAAGCCCGAGAGAACTTTTGGAAATTAAAGTTTGAAAAATCAACGTCTACCTTCACTCCATTTTGTTTAAGCAATTCCATATTATATTCTTTAAACTCGTCATCCAATCTTAAATCAAGCGCCGAAGAACTAAACTGAATCTTTTCTGGAGAAGGCTCAATGATAATCTTTTTATTTTCAATTGCTTTCTTTATATCTACATTGCTCAAAATCATGCTGGTACTCTTTCTTTTCTTACAGAAGAAAGAGGAACTAAAATTCTTCTTCCCGAAGTCGAATCTTCTATAGGAAGCTCTATAAGAGCTATTGATTTTTCTTCATCTAAACTTATCAAGTAAGCATACATTCTTCCCTTCACATATTTTTCTTCGGTTGGAATACCTTCTAAATCGAAAACCATCTCTTTATCTACAGCACCCTCCCACACGGTTCCATCATATGTTTTAATCCTTACAAAATATTCTGACATAAAAGTGCCTTTGCCAACTTCGCACATTACAGAAATTCCTGTAAACATTTTACATCCCTCCTTTTATTAAAACATTTTGTTTTCTCTCTGGATTAAATTATATCACAGAAACAACCTATTACAACAAATTAATTCTTTAATTCTATTAAACTTCTCTACCATTACTCTTTTTTTCTTTCCAAAAACCAGCTTATATCTTTTATAAAATCTACATAGGGATATGTCAAAAAATATGGGAAGTGTGACAGAAAAATTTTTAAATTGAAGAATGTGAAGGGGAGGGATATAATTTTAAAAGATAGAAAAGTTCGCATATACCTAAGTTATATGCCATTGAACATAATTAAGTTTACAAGGTGAATTTTATGAATAATTTAGCATTGGTTATTCTTATAGGATTAGGCTTTTTTGTAGTGGTAGGAGGGATAGTTGGTATTCATGTTCACTATCTAAAGAGAATATTGAAGCCTTTTCTATCAATAATTGAAGGAGAAATTTCTATCTCCATCTTTTCTATAGGTGTAATATTAACTGGAAAATGGCAGAGTAAAAGAGTAGAAATAAAAGCTACTTCACATAAATCTGACTGTGGCATTTTAATTAAATTTTATCATCACTTTCCTTTCTCCTGTCAAATCTTTCCAGATAAAAATAATAGATTCGTTATTTCTATCCCTCCCTATGGATTTTTAGGATCTAAGAACAAAATTTCTGAAGATAAGTTAGATATTTCTAAATTTCCTTATAAGAATTTTTTTACTCAAGAGCGCCGAGAAGCTATTCATTTTATTTTTGAAAAAGGTTTCGATTATATAGATATCTCTAACAATTACATAGCAACAAGAATGAGTAGTGGAACAATGGTTCCGCTTAGAGGTCGTGAAAAAGAGATACTTCGGATAGAATCAATGAATAAAATATTGGAAGCAATTAATTTATTTTTAGATTAAGGTGTAACGGCGCATAACACAGCATAAAAGGTTCGTGCCTTACGGCACTCACCCAAATTTTTATTCCGCAAAAACTTCTTCTATGTTAGAAACCTCATAACCATCTCCTCATTCTTCTTAATTCTCTACTCTTTTTTGCCTCACATCTTCATGGTTTAGATTGAGTCCTTTGGCGATTTGTTTTAAGGGTTGGTTATAGACCATCGAAGTTAAAATGTGTTTTTTGAAATTGACATAATTATTTTAATTTCCCAAATATATTAGTAGTTCAAATAAATTTTTTGATTATACGCAATTCTCTTTTTCTATTTTTAGTTCTTAGTACTATTTTTCCTTCTTTCTCGGGGAGGCAATAAATTCTACCACAACAGGAAACACCACCAACACCAATTATGCCTAGCCATAGAAGGCATAGAATACTCAAAGACAAAAGCACACAACTTCCAAAGTAACGGAATCTGCGAATGCCTCCGGACAGTATTAAGAGGTAAAACCAAAGGCTTTAATTATGCGGTCTCTTATGCAACCGTTGGGCGAGAAGTAAATTAAGGACTGTAGACTATAGATTTTTGAGAAAGGGTAGGGCAGCCGATACAAAGGAATAAAATTATACCTACCACAAGCCTTTTCAGTCTCATATGAAATCACGCAATTGTTTAAATCTATCAAAGATATCTTGTCTTAAATCATCCAGGTATAAATCTGGTCCATTTTCTTTTTCTACCATAAGACAACCACGACTTGTCTTTCTCTCAAAATATTTACTAAGGTTCTGGGATATCTCTTTAAAATAATCTCGCTTCTTGTATTCTGCAACTTCTTTAAGGATAATGTCTAAATCTGGAGCATATCTTAATATAAAATACATATAATATAGATCCTTGGCCTGTTTTTGCTCATCCTCCCTATCGATAAATGTAGCGCCTTTATGGTATAAAAACGCTGAGGGCTTGGGGCAGTTAATTTTATAGGTTCGTTTTCTTCTTTTATTCTCAA
>QNBN01000228.1 GCA_003645695.1 Spirochaetota bacterium
CCTTTTGAACAAATAACTTCAAATTTAACTATTGGGTTTACCTTTTGATAGAAATCTATTAAATTAAGCTGATATATTTTGACTTTCTTAGGATTTCTCGTTACTTCTATGCCTTTCCTGGCAAGATGATATAATCGCTTTCCCTGGTAATGAGCCGCTGAAAACATCGGGGGTGTCTGGCTAATTGTACCTTCATATTTTCTGAATGTATCTTTAATCCTTTTTTCGTTTATATCAGCTTCAACTTTCTTTTCCTGAACTATTTTACCTTCTGAATCCTGGGTATCAGTGCTTATACCTAAAATCATTTCGCCCTGATAGTGTTTTCTCATACCTACTAAAAATTCAGCTATTTTTGTAGCTTGTCCTAAACATATCACTAAGACACCGGAAGCAGAGGGGTCTAAGGTTCCCGTATGTCCTACTTTCGGGACATTTAAAATATTCCTAACCTCTCTTACAATCTGATGTGAGCTAATTCCTTTTGGCTTAAATATGTTTAAAATACCGTTCATTTATCTTAAAATCATCACTTTTATTCTTATTTTAAAAATTTAATCTTATTATTCTCACATATTACTTATTACTGTATTCTATACTCGATGCTCTCTTATTCTGACTCCTGGCTACTGTATACTGACTCCTGAATTCTATTTTCTTGACCAGCTAACTAATTTTTACGTCCAAGATTCCTGATATCATTCAGTAATTCGGAAAGTATCTTTTCTTTTATTTCATCCAACCTTCCCGAACATAAACAACCGGCAGCATTCGGATGGCCGCCGCCTTTAAATTTACCGGCAAATTTATTTACGTTAAAATTTCCTTTAGAGCGAAAACTTACTTTTATTTTATTTTCTTTAGTTTCTCTAAATAAAATTGATATTTCTATATTATTTAAGGTAGTGGCAATATCAATTATTCCTTCTATCTCCTCATCCTTGGCTTTAGTCTCATTTAACATCTTTCTGGTAATAGTTAACCATGAAAAGTAATTAGAGCTATCTACTTCCAAAGTTAAAAGAGCTTTCCCTAATAATTTTAATCCGGTATAGGTATTCCTATTATAAATATTATCGGCAATTAGATGTGGTTTTATTTTATAAGAAGTTAAATCGGCAGCTACTTTAAATGTCTTTGAACTTACATTTGAATATCTAAACGACCCGGTATCAGTTATTATTGCGGTATATAAAGAAGTAGATATTTTATCATCTAATAAGTCTGAATCAATAAAATTAATAAATTCGTAGATAATTTCTCCGACCGAAGAAGCAGAGCTATCTATATAATTCAAATCCCCGTAATTTTCGTTACTATTATGGTGATCTATATTGATAATAGTTTTAATATCTTTAAATATTTCGTATGTCTTTCCGATCCTCTTAATATTACTGCAATCAAGCACTATGCCCACATCTATACCTTTTGGGTCAATGCAATTATCTTCTAAGTGACGTACTTTATTACTACCGGGCAAAAAATCATATATTTTAGGTAGTCTATCCTGATTTAATATGATGGGATTCTTATTTAGTTTTTTTAAAATAAAATAAAAGGCGAGTTCGGAACCAATTCCATCTCCATCCAAATTCATATGGGAAGTAATTAAAAAATTATTGTTCATCTGCACTACTTTGGTAATTTCTTCAAAATTATTCATTTTTTTTGTCTTTCTTCAAGTTTAATTGTTGATTATTAACTTCAGCAATAATTTTTAATAATTTGTACTGATGTTCTAAGTCCTCATCGATTATGAATTCTATATTTGGTACATATCTTAGTTTTAAATCTTTTCCTAATTCACCTCTTATAAATTTTGTCGCACTCCTGAGTCCTTTTAAAGCTTTTTTTTGTTGAACCTCATCATTAAAGATGGTTACAAAAATATCAGCATATTTCAGGTCAGACGAAATTTTTATCCTGGTTATAGTAACAAATTTTATCCTGGGATCGTTTATTTTCCGATAAATTATATTGTTAATTTCTTTTTTAAGAGACTTTTCTAACTGTTCGCTTCTTTTAGATAATGACATGTTATAATTCCCCAATCTTCCAATTTGCCAATTAAAATAGTTCAATATTTAACCAATTTTCTAATTAATTAAGATTTCTGTATTGCATGCTCTGATTTATCAGAGTGTGTCAATCTAGTTGTTTGGCTAAAAATTTAAAACTTAAAACCTTTTTTGTAAAAAAAGTTTTTAATGTATCTGTTTTTTATTTTTTATTTTGAGTTCTATCTTCGGACTTCAATTTTCTTAACGAGATACGTTCACAAGACTTGTCCCCGTGAAAACGGGGATACGAGATACGAATTAAGCTGGGGTTTGATTTATCCGGCTCATTTTTTATAAAATAGTTTTCTTAAAATCTATTACCTGCAATTTATTTTGGTTCTCAATAAATTTTATTACTTCATTTAAAACATTATCAAGATATCTTTTTTCATTCCCTATACAGGCAATTCCTAAAGTTGTGTTTTTCCAAAGATCGTTATTATTTATTTCAGAAACTGAAACATTAAAGTTATTTCTTATTCGTGATTTTATACTTTTTATTATATTTCTCTTGTCTTTTAGTGAGTGGCTGTTCGGAAAATATAAATTTATGGTACAAATTCCTGAAAGCATATTTCTTTTTATCTTTCACTCCCGGATTCCCGCTTTCGCGGGAATGACAAAGTAGTTATTAATTTTACGCTTTACGATTTTTATTTTTTAATATTCTAACGAGATTGCCACGTTCCCTGTGGTCACTCGCAATGACATTTCTTTTTTTGTCTTATAAATTCTTTTTTCTTAACCAGCGAACCAGGTAACTAAATAATTAACTAACTAAGCATATACGCTATACATACATAATACTAACGACTATTCACTATTCACTAACGACTAATTTATCATTTCTCTTTGACCTCTCTGAAAGTATAAAATTCAAGTATATCTTTCAATTTAATATCGTTAAATTTTTCAACGCCGATTCCGCATTCAAAACCGCTGTTAACTTCTTTTACATCTTCTTTAAATCTTTTTAGTGAAGAAACTTTTCCTTCATATATTAATTTGCCGTCTCTTATTACTCGTATATTATCATTTTTTGATATCTTGCCATTTAATACATAACTTCCTGCAATGGTGCCAATCTTGGGTATTTTAAATATTTCTCTAACTTCTGCTTGTCCGCAGATGTATTCTTCAATTTTTGGTTTTAAATAACCTTTTAAGGCAGACTTAATTTCGTCAATCAGATCATATATAATTTTATATAATCTGATTTCTACCTTCTCGGATTTAGCTATTTTTTGAACATTTGTATCAGGTCGAATATTAAAACCAATTATTATTGCCTTGGAAGCAGTGGCTAACATAACATCCGTTTCGGTAATATTTCCGACACCCGTGTGTATTATATCAGTTTTTACTTCTTCATCTCCAATTATTATCTTCTTTATTGCCTCCTGCAAAGCATCTAATGAGCCTTGGGTATCCGTCTTTAAAATTACACTTAATCTATCTACCTTTCCTTCTTTCATCTCTAAAAATAAATTGTCCAAAGAGAATGACGATTCTTCAACGATTTTACTTCTTCCTTCATCTTCCCTTTCGCTAATTATAATTTTAGCGAGTTTATCATCCGGTACTATCTGGAAGTAATCACCGGCTTGAGGCATTTTACAAAAACCTATAATTTCAACCGGAGTTGAAGGCCCTGCTTTTTTTATGCTTTTTCCCTTGTCATCAACAAGGCTTCGGATTTTTCCATAGGATATTCCGGCAATAAAATAATCGCCAATCTTTAGTGACCCATCTTGAATTAATACTGAAGCAATAATTCCTCTTTTCTTGTCCAACTTAGTTTCTATTATTAAGCCTTTTGCCGGGAGATCAGGATTTGCTTTTAAATCTAACATCTCTGCTTGCAATAAAATAGTTTCCAATAATTTTTCAATACCTTTGTTTTGAAGGGCGGATACCTCTACCATCAGAGTTTCTCCTCCCCATTCTTCAGAAACTAAATCGTATTTTGCCAATCCCTTCTTTACTTTTTCAACATTAGCATTAGCTTTGTCGATTTTATTTATTGCCACGATAATAGGAACATTTGCTGCTTTTGCATGATTAATTGCTTCGACGGTTTGAGGCATTACTCCATCATCTGCTGCCACAACTAAAACTGCAACGTCAGTAGCCTTTACTCCCCGTGCCCTCATTGTGGTGAAAGCTTCATGCCCCGGAGTATCAATGAACACAATTTTTTTATTATCTATTTTAATTTGATATGCTCCGATTCGCTGCGTGATTCCTCCCACTTCTCCTTTAGTAACATCTGTTTTTCGAATAGCATCAAGTAGAGTGGTTTTACCGTGATCAACATGTCCTATTACTGTAACAACAGGGGGTTTTTCAATTAATTTTATAGTTTTATCTTTTTTGTGAAGACTACTTTTACTTTTTAATTTATCAGATAATTCTATCTTGTATCCGTATTCCTTAGCGATATTTTTTAAAATGTTTACAGGAACTTCCTTGTCAACCGAACTTATTGTTCCGAATTGTATAATTTTTTGTATTATCTCTGATAAAGAAATTTTTAGATGTGAAGAAAGTTCTTTCAAATTAGGAAGTTTATTAATTTCTATCACCTTAAGCTGTTTCTTCTTTTCTTTTGCCTTTTTTTTCTTTTCAGCATCGATAACTTCCTTAATTAATTCGATGGTATCCTTATCTAAAGTACTCATATGATTTTTAACTTTAATTCCTTCTTTATTTAAAAACCCTATCAGTTCTTTAGCCGGAATTTTTAATTCTTCAGCTAATTCATACACTCTCATTTTCATTGTATATCGCCTCCACTATAACTTCTATAATCCCTGTTATATCAAATATTATACTATATTAACCAATTCGCCAATTCTCCAATTTACCAATTTGCTTGTTTTAAAAAGACATAGGCAGGCGAGACGCCTGTCCTACGAAAATATAAACTTATTGTCCTCATTTGCATTTTTATTGTAGGGGCACAATGAATTGTGCCCTCTTTTTTATACTTTCCTTTACTGTGGGCACGATGCATCGTGCCCCTACAATACTGTTTTATTTACTTTATGATTTTTAATTATAGTTCTTAATCTATGTTTATATCTATATTTTTTAAAAAATCCTTTCTTAATTTATCAAGTGTTTGCAATGGAATATCTTGTTTTAAGGATCTATTTAAATTATTTTTTCTTAAAGCAATATCTAAACATTCAACATTACTGCACAGGTAAGCTCCTCTTCCTGATTTTTTACCGGTCCTATCAATTTCAATATTTCCTTCAGGTGTTCTTATTATCCTTATCATTTCTTTTTTTGGTTTTTTGCATTGACAACCAATACAAGTTCTTATAGGTATCTTTAGATTTCTTATCATTTTTTATTCTTTCTTCTATTTTCTTAATCAGCTAAC
>QNBN01000229.1 GCA_003645695.1 Spirochaetota bacterium
ACCGGGAGAAAAGTTAAAAATTGATACCGGTTGCCTTGTTGCACTTGAATCAACGGTGGATTACGATATAGAGTTTGTTGGCGGACTTAAAACCGCATTATTCGGTGGTGAAGGTCTTTTTTTTACCACCCTTACAGGGCCGGGTACAGTATACCTCCAAACCCTCCCATTTTCAAGACTTGCCGATAGAGTAATAAACGCTTCATCAAGAAATATCGGGGAGCAGAGAAATAGAGGGATGTTTGGTGGATTAAACGGCATTTTAGGAGACAATAGCTTTTGAAATTTTTCAATTTTAACAAACCAAAGCTTATTAATAGAAGTGGTTAACCTAAAGCCTCGAAAAAAATACAGATGTGTCTTTATAATATTCATAAATTAAAGGAAATATACGTACATAAATATTTGTTCCAGTTCTGAAAAAAATCCTGATTGTACTGTTACTTTTGCTATTTTTAGGGATTGCCGAAGGTTTTCTTGACGTCGGATGCAACACTTAAGACGCTAATAATGGATTTTAAGCTCTACCGCCCGTATATAGCCTCAATATAGTCGTGGTACATCTCATAGATTATATCTCTTCTCTTTTTCAAGGTATGCGTAAGTTCACGCCCTATTTCAAAGGGGTCAGGTAATAAAACAAAGTTGGATATATATTCAACGGTTCTAAAACCATATTTTGGAGATATAAACTCTCTTATCTCACTTCTAATAAGATTTTTTATTTCCTGTTTTTTCAGTAGATCCTCAATCGATTTATACTCTATTCCATGCTCTTCTGCATATTCAACAATATTGTCATATTCCGGTATTATCAAAGCCCCCAGAGTCTTTTTATCCTGCCCAACAACCATTGCTTCATGGATATATCTGCTCTGGGACAGCGCCAATTCTATCGGGAGGGGTTCAATATTTTCACCGCCAAGAAGAACTATGGTATCCTTTGCCCTTCCGGTAATCTGAAGCTCACCATTTACTGTCAACCTTCCAATATCTCCAGTATTTAGCCAACCATCCGGTGATAGAACCTCCCGCGTTGCCTTTTCATTTTTATAGTAACCCTTCATTACTAAATCACCCTTCACCATAATTATACCTTTCTGGCCGCGCGACACTTCATTTCCATTATCATCAACTATTTTGACCTGAACACCCCTTAAAAGTTGCCCCACTGTGTAAAGAACAGGCCTTTCAAATGTACGGACCGCCACAATAGGGGATGTTTCAGTTAACCCATATCCCTCAAGAATTGTAAGATTAATCCCTGCAAAAAAATCATCCACATGCCTCTGGAGAGCACCTCCACCGCTAATCCCGGCCTTAAGTTGACCTCCTGTTTTTTCTCTAATTTTGCTATATACAAGCTTATCCCCAATCATAGTAATTGGTTTTAATAGTAATTCTATAATCGAGGAAAATATCACTTCAAAAAATCGTCTGGTTATTCTCTTTGTTTCAAATACTGGGAGCAGATTTTTTCTCAATAGCCTCATCTTATGGTGAATAACTCCACTTTTAACGAAAAAGAAAAACATTGCCCGCTTAATTATAGAATCCCTGCTTATCTTGTAATGAACAGCATTGTATATCGACTCCCATATTCTCGGAACACTTGCAATATAGTTAGGTTTTTCCAGCTCGAGATCCTTCATCAATATCTGGGCTGCCGGCTTGCTGTAAGCATTTGATGCGCCAACATGAAGCAGCACATATTCGATTGTCCTCTCGAAGGAATGCCATGTTGGGAGTATGGATAAAAATTTATCACCA
This sequence comes from Spirochaetota bacterium, assembly GCA_003645695.1. GTDB lineage: Bacteria > Spirochaetota > B62-G9 > B62-G9 > B62-G9 > B62-G9. The sequence continues at coordinate 1,771 of QNBN01000229.1, forward strand.
CTGGTAACAGGTATTGAATAGGGAGCGCTTAATACATTATGCATAATATTTTTATGCAAAAGCATAACACCTTTTGGTTGGCCGGTCGTACCCGAGGTATATATTATGGTGGCAAGATCATCAGGTTTAACGTTTCTCCATTCCTGTTCAAAACGGTTATCGCCCCTTTCAATTAGAGATTCTCCCCTCTTTATAAGCTCATCCATTGTATAAATTTCAATTAAAGGGAAATCCTCTTTTACCAAACCTTCTGGGTCAATTACAATAAGGGTTTTTATCCGGGGAAGATTTTCTGCTATTGCATATATCTTTTGAAGCTGTCTTCTATCTTCAACAAAGGAAATTTTGATTTCTGCATGTTTGATGATGTATTCAAGCTCATTCGGAGTTGTATCACTCCCTCTTGGAACATCGCAGGCGCCGGTTCCAAGTATAGCAAGGTCGCACATCATCCATTCAAATCTATTATCCGATATCAAACCGATATGGTCGCCTTTTTTAATACCTATATCTATCAATGCTGTTCCAAGTTTTCTAATAATATCTCCCAGCCTTCCATAACTTATGGGTTTAAAGACATCACCTTCCCTTATTTTCAAAGCTGGCAAATCTCTAAACTTCTCTATACTATGTTGAATCATTTCATTCAAGGTTATTAACATCTATTACCACCTCTAATTGCTATCAAAAATATAACATATTATAACATACTTTATTTTTTTATCATAAAATATTTGATATAGAGTCGTATACTATCAAGATTTTGAATGTATATATATAAAAAATCAAGTATATTTCACGTAGTTTTTAATCAGCATTTAGTTAAAAAATTATAACTAAAGATGAAAAATCAAGGTTAATAAGTTGAAAAAAGAAGATATTATTAAGATTGTCTGTGAGATTAAAAATAATCTCATTCTACCCTGGATTAGAGGAATATATTCTATAGACAGATACAGTATAATATTAGAGCTCTATTCAAAGGGGTTAAAAACCTTTTTAATTCTTTCAATTAAAAAAAATGATCCCCGTTTTCATCTCTTATTTGTTCCAAAAGTTCCAAAAGAACTTAGTATAAATACAGCATTCCAAAATCTTCTCACAGGCCATATAAAAGGTGGCCAAATAAGGGATATTACTATGAACTATCCGTATTTAGCGCTAAAGATTAATAATACAACTCTATACACATTAGTCACAGATTTCAACAACTTAAATATAGCACTTTTAAATGAGAAAGATAAGATAATTTCATCAATTAATTCTAAAATGGATAATGAAATATATTACTTGTCAATATTCGATAAAAGTATTTATTCTGGACAGGCAATCCAGAATAAATGCAGTGATTTTACCTTGAACAAATCCCTTTCCCTGGAATTTATTTCTAAAAAGACAGAAGAGTATAAAAGAATAATTATTAAATCAATGAAATCAGAGCTCAAAAAAAATCAAAAACTAATTGAAAAGCTCAATAAAGAAGAATCTGAAGTTGATAAAAAAGAATTCTATAAAAAATGTGGAGAACTTTTAAAGTATAATTTACAAAATGTAGAGAGGGGTATGAGTCATATTAAATTAAAGGATTTTTTGGGAAATGAGGTTGAGATTCAACTAAACCCTGAGCAATCCCCGGTAGAAAATATGGAAAGCTTCTTTAAAAAATATAAAAAACTAACAAACAAGGAAGAAGTTCTTAGGAAAAGGATTTGTGAGATTGAAAATAGAACTGATAACCTTAAAAACTTAATATCAAAGCTTGAAAAACTTGAAATCCAACTTTTCCCTAAAAAGATAGAGGAAATAGTTAGTGAAATAACTAAGAGATTAGAGTTAACAGATAAGAAACTTGAAAATTTAATCTTTAGTGCCCTTATCAAAAAGCAATCCAAACCAACGAAATCAAAAATCAAGAATAAAGAGCCTTTTTTAAGGTTATATTCTACTACCGGTAAATTAATGCTGGTCGGTAGAAGTGCATCAGATAACGAGTTACTAATAAAGAAGTTCGCAAGAGGTAATGACCTGTGGTTTCATGCAGAAGAGGTAGAAGGAAGCCATGTTGTTTTGAAATATAACAGAAGGGATGAAGGTTTTACGGAAAAGGATATTGAAGATGCATCATTAATTGCCGCTTATTATAGCAAACTAAGAAAGTACGGAGAGGGAAATATTGTATATACCAGGTGCAAATACCTGAATAAACCCAAAGAATCAAAGCCCGGTTTTGTCATTTACCACAACAATAAAATAGTTTTTATAAAGATAGATGAGGCACGAGTAAGAAATATTCTTGAAAACTCCTCCCTTAGGAGGTCATAATGACATTCTCAGTAGAAAGTTATTATTGCACGAAAGTTTTCTATCATTTAAAAAGAGATTTTGGTATATGTAATAATTTTAAACATTGTTAGTTATTCCAATTGAAAAATCCTCTACCCATTTATATTATTAAAATATTTCATCCTTGAAAAATACAGTACAAAAGGAAAGTTTAAAATTCTTGATAATTATTGAATATAAAATTAACCTTAATATTTAAGTAGTAATTTATAACTATTGAGGGTAGACAAATGAAAAAAGCCATTCTTGCATTCTCAGGGGGTCTTGACACATCATTCTGTGCGCTTTACTTAAAAGAAGAGCTCGGGTACGATGTAATAACCGTAACGGTAGATACCGGAGGTTTTACCGAAGAAGAACTAGAAAATATTAAAAAGAGAGCTGATGAATTAAAGGTCCTTAAACATTATACCATTGATGCAAAAAGTTTTGTGTACGATAACTTTATTTCGTACATAATTAAGGCCAATTCAATGCGTGGAGGTGTGTATCCTCTTTCAGTGGGAGCTGAAAGGGTTGCCCAGGCGATAGAAGTTGTCAAAATTGCAAAAAAAGAAAAAGCTGATGCTCTTGCACATGGATCCACCGGAGCGGGGAACGACCAGGTAAGATTTGATGTTTCTTTCAACGTTCTTGCCCCTGAATTAAAGATATTAACACCTGTAAGAAGTTTAGGATGGTCAAGAACACAGGAAGCAGATTGGCTCAGATCAAGGGGCATTGAAATCGATCCGACAGTTCAGGACTACTCATATAACGAAGGGCTATGGGGCACAACAATCGGAGGAAAGCAGACTCACGATCCGTGGGATTTCCCTCCGGAGGATGTATTTATAAAAACATCTCCAAAAAAGGACAGCAAAAAAGAATCAATGGAGGTAATTATTGATTTTGAAAAGGGATTACCAACATCATTAAATAACAAAAAGATGAAAGGGATTGAAATAATCCAGTACTTAAATGAACTTGCAGGAAAGTGGGGTATAGGTAGAGGAGTTCATATCGGTGATACGATTTTTGGGATTAAGGGTAGAATTATATTCGAGGCTCCTGCTCCAATCATTCTCATTACAGCCCATAAAGAGCTGGAGAAACTGGTTCTTTCAAAACAGCAAAGATTCTGGAAAGATCATCTTGGCCAGGTCTATGGTGATATGCTTCATGAAGCCCAGTATTTTGATCCTGTAATGAGGGATATTGAAGCTCTTATAGATTCATCGCAAAAATATGTAAAAGGCTCGGCAAGAGTCCTTCTTAAAGATGGAAGTTTCCTTGTTACAGGGGTTAAAAGCCCCAATTCAATGATTAAAAAGGATCTCGCTACCTAT
>QNBN01000230.1 GCA_003645695.1 Spirochaetota bacterium
ATTGATGATGTGAACAAGGATGAACTCTGCTCTATAGCGGAGAGATTTAGACTATTTGTGGAGAAATCTTCTATCATCAAGAAGGACAAAGTTATCAATGTTACAGTATCTATAGGAGCTACTCTTGCGAAGAAAGAGGATTCCATGCATTCGTTAATAGAGAGAGCAGACAAGCTTATGTATATGAGCAAAAATTTGAGTAGAAACCGTGTTTCCTTCGGATAATTATTACAGTTGAATTATCTCTGTATCTTCATGAGGATTTGGAGGAATATATTATGTAATAAATCTCCTCAGAATTTAGATGTCTGTGCAGAACAGTCTCTTTCCCTACTAATACAGTTGCCTCTGCCAAACTCAAATTCTTGTTTCCGTGCAATCTTGGGTGCATCAATTCTCGTATAATTGATCCATCCTTTGTAACGTATGGTTTAATTTTTCCATACTCAGTTATTGTTACCTTCATATTTTAAATTATATTATCGTTAGCTCTTTCTTCAAGCAAGAGATTGAAGGAGATAAAAATGAATGTAGTATAATTATACATAACAATTTTAACTGGAGGAGATAATGAAAAAAGAGAAAATTCCAGGTATGTTGTATATACTTATCTCTTTTATTCCATGGATTAATTACTGGATATTATGCGGAAAAGGAAATAAATTTGGTATTATTATTTCTCTCATAATCTCACTATTTTTGATTCTTCCAGAGATATATAAAAGGGAATTTAATCTAATGGATTTAGCGTCAGTTTTCTACTTTACAACTGCATTTATCGCCACATATCTTTTAAAGGTAAACATATTTGTTGAAAAAAGTGGAAGCTTAGGATACTTTGGTCTATTCTTAATGGCAACTATTTCTCTTATTTTAAAGAATCCCTTCACTCTTCAGGTTTCAAAGAGAGATTACCCTGAAATTTACCTGAAAGAGAAATCGTTTATCATGATAAACAATGTAATTACTGCAGTCTGGGCATTTTTATTCTTAATAAATAGTATAATTTTTCTTCTTGCTGATTCCCCACTTAGTGTAATACTATCAAACATTCTAATTGTTTTAGGTATATTATTTTCCATCTTCTTTCCTATAAAGGGACTCAAATATTTTGTTGTAGAGAAGAGAAAAGATGATTGGGATGTTAAAATAGATCTTAAAAAACCAAAAAGAGAAAATGAGTACGATGTAATTATTGTTGGTTCTGGTATTGGAGGTATGACATGTGGTGCACTTCTTTCAAAAAGAGGATACAAGGTTCTGATTTTAGAACAACACTACGAAATTGGAGGGTATTGCTCCTCATTTAAAATCAAAGATTTTATTTTTAATACCGGTGTTGAAAATGTAAGTGGCTTATGGGAGAAGGGACCTATAAATCTTTTGCTTAAAGAACTTGGATTAAAAAAAGATGACTTATTTGTAAAAAATAGGATGAGATACATTTACAACGGAAAGCAATTTGATATAGAAGATATTAATGATTTTACAAAATATCTTTTTGAGATGTTCCCAGAGGAAGAAAAAAATATTATTTTGTTTTTTGAGGAAGCAAAGAAAGCCTATGAAGAGTGTTATAAAGAAGCAGATATATATGGCACACCTCTTCCCGGAGATCTCATTGTTAAAGTCTTTGGTGAGAAAAAATTATTGAATTATCCAGCAGAACATCCACACTTTTATAAATGGATGAATAGGACATTCCAGGATATTTTAGATGAATATTTTAGTGACAGCAATCTAAAAACCCTACTTTGTGCTCTTATGGGATATGTTGGAACACAACCTGAAGAAACACCAGCAAGTAATGCTCTTACTGCTGTTATTTCTTATTATATTTATGGTGGTTATTCTATAAAAGGGGGTGCTGTAAATTTCGCAAATAGCTTAAGAAAAGTTATAGAAAAATACAATGGGAAAGTGTTGCTTAAAAGCAAAGTTGATAAAATTATTGTCAAAGATGGAAAGGTGGCTGGAGTGATTGCTAAAGATAGGGAATACCTTAGTAGTATTGTTGTTGCAAATGCAAACGCGAAGATAACATTTTTGGAACTTGTTGGTAGAGAAAATCTTGACAGGGACTTCGTGGATTACATAAAGAATTTAAAAATGTCTCCCTCTGTATTCATGGTGTTTCTCGGTGTAGATATGGACCTATCAAATTACCCAACAATAATTAACAACCTTGACGGAGGGTATGGAATAGTTATAAATTCAAATGCCGATTCATCACTCGCACCTGAAGGAATGGCAAGTGTCGCCATTTTAACGGGTGCTAATTACTTTGATTTTCCAGATAGAGGTACACAGGAATATATAAGGAAGAAAAGAGAACTAAAAGAAGTTTTGATTAAAAAAGCTGAAGAAGTTATACCAGGTTTGAGTAAGCATATAGTGGTTCAAAGTACAGCAACCCCTAAAACTCTTGAAAGATACACCTTAATGCCAGAGGGAGCAATGTATTCTTTTGATCAATCGATTAATACCAAAAGACCGTATTTTAAAACTCCAATAGATGGGTTGTATCTCGCAAGTGCTTCAACTTTTCCAGGTGGAGGAATTGAAGCTGTTGTAATATCAGGAACCATATGCGCCAACGATATATGTGGGTGGAAGGTCAATTGAGTGAGTTTTGTAGAATCCCTATAAGGAATTGAAATGTATCTCAAGTCAAGTATTGGTTTTAAAAAATTCCATGCTTAGTTTCATTGCATAAGGAAAGAAAACAGGAATTGTATAGTGTGTTGACGGTATCCATACTATTTTGGGTTTACCTAATTTTCTCCATAGTTCTATAACTGCTTTTTTGGGTATAACTTTATCAAACATTCCATTTATAAACATAATCCTTCTGGGTCTATTGAAACAAGCATATGTTAATGGATCCACAAGATACCACTTATGGGGAGGAGTGAGAAGTTTTTTTCTCCTGCAAACTTCATTGACATAGTTTATAAAGTTATTAATTTCCTCTTTATAGGTTTCCCAGTTTAATCCCTGTCTTTTATAATACATTCTTGCAGATAAACCATATAGACCCTCTATTGTAATTCTCATCATATTTCCACCGCCCATAATAGATACACCTTTTAAAATTCTGTTATCTACCCCCATTAAAAGGTTTAGAAGAATTGCACCAAGAGAAAGTCCTATAGCAAAAATTTCATTCCCCTCCTTTTCAAGAAGATAATCTATAAATAGCTTCAAATCAACAACACTTTGTCTCATAACAGAGAAAGTATGCTCTTCTTCAAATGAAAAAAATAACTCTCCACTCTTTGTTCCCTTAGGAGCTCTTTCTCTGTGAAAGGGCAGAGATATATACGCAACTTTATAACCATATTTTAAAAAATAATATGCAACTGCTTCTTCAAAGATAGGGATTGCTTCGTGAACTGGATGTATAGTAAGAATTACCTTCCCATTAAAGTTAGATGAAGGATAAAAAACCCCACCGTGAATCCAGTTATTCTCTTTATACTTGGACAAAATTGGTGAAAGAAATTTTATTCTTTTAACTTTATAGTTTATCCAGGTTTCCTCTTTCTCAGTTAATTCTTTAAATTCTTTTTTGTAATAAAAGATTTCTTCAATTTTCAGTTTATCTTTCACAAAACAAATTTTAACATATATAAGTATTGTATTTCAGAGTTTCTAATGTTAAAATAGGAATAACTAAAAATGAAAAGAAGAGGGTTGAGAAGTTTCAGCAATTTTAAAGGGTTTATGTTGATTGAGATTATGATTGTTGTTCTCATAATTATAATTCTTGCTATGATAGCTATCCCTGCATATAAAAATTTGCAGATAAAATCAAGAAGAACAAGAGCTATAACAGATTTAAGAGCAATAGCGTTAGCTTTAGATGAGTATTACATAGATTGGAATCAATACCCCATACAATCCAGTGAAAACATCATGAGCGATTCAGTGGTATGTGAACTTACAGGTGGGAGAGAGGGGGGTGGAGCTACAATAAATATAAATGGTCACTTCTCTTCTACTGGGGACTCTGGACCAATATGCTACATAGAAAGTATTCCATATGATCCATTTGTATTAAATAGTAACACAAGATATTACTATTACTGTGATAGCAGAAATGGCCCCTGGTATGTGTGGTCAGTTGGACCAAATGGAACCAACGATCATCATAGTGGTGATGATGTAGTAAGAAGTAGTGAATGAATATACCTTTCTTAATTTTTCCATCAAAAAAGACAAAGAATTAAATAATTATGAAATTTATGATGTGCAACTAAGAAAATTTACCTCTGGAAAACTTTTAGAATGCATTGCAGAAAATAAGGATTACAGAATAACTTTCTTTATCATTCAGGATAATAAGACCTTTAGAACCATTATAAAAATGATTAATACAGAACCTTGTTTCCCATTTTCTGAATTTATTAAAAGCAAGGGCCCCCTATATCAAATTTCACCAGTATTTAATAATTTCCTCTATCATCCTTTAAATTTTATTTATGTAAATAAAGGGAAACTTTATGAAAAAACAGTTGAGGAGTTAAAAGAAGTGGAACCAAAATTACTCCAGGAATGGAAAAGACTTGATATCAAGTTCTTCAAATATAAACTTGTAGTAAGGAATAGGGAGAGCACTTATCTTAATAAAATAACAGCACTTATCCCAAAACAAGAACCACTAAAAACTATTCCAGTATTCATAGGTGAAAAAATCATTCCTCTTATTAATAATGTATAATTCATTTGATGGGATTTAGATATTTTATTAACTACTTTTTATGGATATCTCCATGGCTTTTACTTGGAGTTATTGTTTTTATTGTAGCTATAATATTCTTTCTTAAAAACTTAAAAAGAGAAGAAAATAAAGAGGAAGATAAACTTATAAAAATTGATGAGTTTCATAACGTACTTCCTTTAATTGATAAAATAGAAGAGTACTTTGATTTAAGAAAGAAGCATCATAATACTTCTTTTCTCTACTTAAGGGAAATCTTGTCTGAAATAAAAAATATTTCCAATGAGATTATACCAATTATTTTTGATGAATATTTAATCTGTTGTCTTCATGAAATCATAGATAAAATAGATTTTATAGAAAAACATCTTGACGATAGAAACTTTATGGTAGAAGCATTAAAAGATTTAGAAGAAACTTTCGAAAAAATCATGAACTGGTATCAGGGGGAAAATGACGAAATATAAGGTATTAAAGTGGTTTGGAGAAAATATATGGATATTCCTGACAGGCTCATATTTCCTGACCTACTTTTTCCTATTTTTAGAATTTTTAAGCCTTAATATCTTATTTTTTAATGATTGTTCTTTATGTAACCTTCCTTAATGTAGAGTTTAAAAACATCACCACATACATTAAAAAGCCCTTCCTGATTCTATACTACATAGTAATAAACATGGTAGTGAGCCCTCTA
>QNBN01000231.1 GCA_003645695.1 Spirochaetota bacterium
ATCCTTGAGCTCAAATATCTCCTCGGAATAGTGGGGTAGCATATCCCTGGTGGCAAAATGGCGCTGTTTTTCTGGAATTGTCAACTTGCCAAGAGGATCATACAGAGCATTCTCCATAGCATATTGAAACGCCCCAGGATTTGATTTCGGAAGTGTGTTGCCTTCAGAATCACTCCATTCATCCATATTAAATCCATAAACGTGGGAGCAGTCAATATTCCACTGTGTAAGATAATAAACAACCCATTTGTACATACCCATAGGTCCAACAGGTAGTATAAATACAACCTTCCTTCCAGCATCTTTAGCCCTTTTTATCTCCATTGCAATTTCATGCCCCATATAGGTGTTGAAATCTTCAATGCTATTGCACGATACAATATTAAAATCTTCGTTCCACCAATTTTCTCTTTTAAATATCTTTTCCGGCTTATAGCTACAGCATTTATCTATCTTTTCAATGTTCCACCCTTTTGGAAAAAAATTTTCCAGTAACGATCCTTTAATTGTGCTAATTAAATTAATAGCCCCCATAGTTTCCTCCTGTTAGTTTATTACATTAATTAACTAAGATAATTTGGCCGAATGTCGACTTATTAGATTTGACTTTCTAATAGTGAGCTTAAATTATTAAAGTAAAGTACTAATGCCGAATTTCAATAGATAATAGTAATTTTTTTCTATTTTTCGCTATGCTACTTTTAACTTTTGTAAATTACATAAAAGTCTAAAATTTCATAAATATTCTAACTTAAATTGATATTAATATCAAGCACAAATGCATAATAACTTATTAATTTTTATCCCCCACAAGTGTCATTCCGGCCAGAGAGCCGGAATCTTGCAATGACTTATATATAAAGCCTCCAAAAGATCCATGTATTTTTATTTAATAAAGGTAACAGTTTCTATTATCTTGTCTTAAAGCTGCTTATTATATAATTTTATGTGATTAACATATATCAATTTTTTAAGTACTTGCTCTCTTTTAAACCTATGCTTTAATATTATTTTTCTGATATATGCTTTAGGTCCATAGATAGATAAAAAGATTCTTTGGGACCGAGGAGTAGTATTGATATAATAATATAATCAAATCAAAAAAAATTATGAAAACCCTGGAAGAAAGAGAATTTAATTTACCTAAAGTTATCATATTTTCCATAACACATTTTATCCATGACATCTACACAGCAATGCTCAGCCCTCTTTTACCTGTTATAATCGAAAGATTGCAATTAAGCCTACTCAAAGCAGGTTTAATGCTTCCTATCTTTAGAATACCTATACTGATTCAACCTTACATCGGATACCATGCTGACAGGGGAAAAACATTGAGATTTTTGCCTGTTGCACTAATATTTACCTCTGTATCTATGAGCCTTTTTGCTAACTCCACAACCTATTTAATGGCCTGTATATTGCTCTTCATAACAGGATTGAGTGCTGCATTTTACCATGCCCCTGCTGTATTTCTCGTAGGAAATGCAAGCGGTCCAAGGCCGGGTACCGGGATGTCTATATTTATGACAGGAGGTGAAATGGCACGCTCTCTGGGTCCTCTATACATTGTTACAATTATAAATTTGCTACCATTAAGATTTTCCATCCTTGCTGCAATTCCTGGTTTGATAGCAGCAATACTGCTTACGCTGACAGTTCCTGAACTTTCTGAAAAGGATAGGAATAGATCCAAGCATTCACTCACATTCAGCAAATTATTTAGAGAAGGAGGCAAGAGTCTCTATATACTAATATTTATCACAATATTTCAGAGTTTTACCAAATACAGCTTCACACTTTTTCTACCAACCTACATGAAAACAATAGGTTTTAAGCTTTTTGTTGCGGGTTCATCCCTGTCAGTTCTAGAATTAACAGGTGCACTTGGTGCTCTAACAGGAGGTACAATATCCGATTTTATCGGAAGAAAAAAGTTTTTAGTGATAGCAACATTAGCAGTCCCGGTATTTATTAATCTATTTTTAACAAGTAAAACTCTTTTATTAAAGATGATATACCTCCTAATAGAGGGTATATTTATGTTTTCCATCTCACCGGTAAGGTATGCAATTGCCCAGGAACTAGTGCCAAAATATAAGGGGACTGTCTCATCATTGATCATGGCTCTTTCTTTTTTTACAACAACCTTTGCTTCAACAGTTACAGGGTATTTAGGTGATAAGCTCGGGCTTTATTCATCTTTTAGAATTATCTCCTTTATTCCCATAATTACTATTCCTGCGGTTATGCTACTGCCCGGTAAAAGGCATTAATTTCAGATTAATTCTTTATTTGTCATGGCTATTAGACATTAAAAAGAAAAATAACTTTTCTAAGTAAAAAAGATGTAAAAGTTTTTCAAAAGCCATTATTTGTTCATTTTAAATATCCAGATAAAAATATTTTCAGCTCTTATAAGCTTCATACACTTTATTCAAGGCCTCTATAAAGTAATCCATATGTTTCAATTCATATACGGGATGTACTGGAAAAGCCAGAGTCCTCTCTTCAAGCCACTTTGCATTGGGGCAAACCCAGTTTTTATAATCAACGGACTTTGGATTTGTATACTCCTTTGACTCAAAGGGAAAGTTATACTTTCCAAACCCTCTATGCTCGCTGTATGCCTTTTCCTTATATGCCTGCGGCCATTGGACTGGCATTACTGGGATTCCCTCAGCTTTAAGCGCCTCTACAAGCTCTCTCAAGCCTACTCTTATAGACTCAAGATCTACAACTATCGGAAACCACCAGAAAGCATTTTTTCTATTTTCAGAATGGGGAGGAAGGTATTGAATCAGAGGGTGCCCATTCAACTTTTCAAGCAAATACTCTCCATTTTCCCTTCTCCTTTTAAGATGATAGCTATCGAGTCTTTCAAGTTCATAAATTCCAATGATTGATTGAATTTCAGTCATTCTATAGTTAAATCCTATTCTTTCATGAATATAGGGAAGTTTTTGCTCCAATTCTAATAACCTTAGCCTTTCTTTAACATCATAACCATGATCTCTAAAAGATCTACATATCCAGGCAACCTCCTCATCATCCGTAATTACAGCACCTCCTTCTCCTGCAGTTGTAAAATGCTTCGACTGGCAAAAACTAAATGCCCCTGCGTTTCCTACCGTTCCTGCTTTTTTACCCTTATACTCACCACCCGGCGCCTGCGCTACATCTTCAAGAACAAATAGACCATGTTTTTTTGCAATTTCGAGGATCGGATCCAGGTCTACAATTATTCCATACAGATGAACCGGAATTATCCCCACAGTACGCTCTGTTATTTTTGCCTCTATATCAAACGGGTCAATTGTGTGGTCTTCCTTACGCACATCAGCAAAAACAGGTATTGCACCAGCCTGGACTACGCACATAGATGAAGCAATAAAAGAATATGAAGTTACTATAACCTCATCTCCCGGGCCAACACCAAATCCGTTTAGCGCTGTGTGTAATGCAGCCGTTCCATTTGTAGTGGTCACTGCATATTTTACACCGTTATATCTTGCAAACTTTTCTTCAAACTCCATTCCTTTCGTTCCTGTCCAGTAATTTACCAACCCAGTTTTTAAGGGTTCTAAAACATGATCAAAAACTTTATCGCTAAATTGAGGCCACATTGGAAATGGTTCTGAAGTTACAGGATTTCCACCGTTTATTGCAAGATTATCTGTTTTATCGCTCATAAATACCTCCAAATAGATTTTTAAAAGATATAATAACAATATGATATACGATAAAAGCAAATTTTAATAGAAAAATCATTTCCTCTCAATTTATTTTTGCCTATTTGACTTCATTATTCTTTTAACACATTTAAAACAGAACTGCAAAACAAAAAAAAATTTGACTTACATAATTTAAATGCCTTTGGTATTGATGTCATATACATAATATTTTACTATGATTTTATTTATTGATTTTATTGTATTTTTATTTATAATTAATTCTTAAGCAGGTTGCAATAATCAAATCTAAAGTATAAGATTCTGGATGTTCATTATTACAATTATAAATCCGATTGCTTATTGATAATGATGAATAAAAGAGCAGTATATATACTAATATTATTATTTATTATTTCCTTGTTCTATACATCTTCAGCTACAGAATTAGATTTCAAAAGACTAAGAGAGAAGCTAGTGACAAAGTACATAATTGGTCAGGGAATAAAAAATAGGGATGTTGTAAATAGTATGCTAACCGTTCCTCGCGAGGTTTTTGTTCCAAATAAGTATAGAAGCCAGGCATACGAAGACAAACCACTTCCTATAGGTTATGGTCAAACGATTTCTCAGCCATATATAGTTGCACTTATGACGGAGCTTCTTGAACCAAAGAAAGAGGACAAAGTGCTTGAGATCGGTACAGGGTCTGGTTTCCAGGCAGCTATCCTTGCACAGATTGTAAAAGAGGTCTATACTGTAGAAATAATTGAACCTCTTGCTGTACAGGCAGAAGAAAGATTTAAAAAGCTTGGCTATAATAACATCCATCTAAAGATAGGTGATGGTTATTTCGGTTGGGAGAAATACGCTCCATATGATTCAATTATAGTTACAGCAGCAGCCGAACATATACCACCCCCTCTATTGAAACAATTAAAAAGAGGTGGCAGAATGTGTATTCCGGTGGGAATACCTTACTTTACCCAGATACTAAAACTCGTGCATAAGAGAGAGAATGGCAGCATTGTTGTTAAGGATATTATTCCAGTCCTATTTGTTCCTCTTCTAAGAAACAGGCTGAATTATGAGAATTAAAAAGCTATCAATTTATTATAGCCTATCTCTATTCTTCATTTCCTCCGCCATACTCGCCTATGAAATCTCTCTTATGAGAATCCTTAAGATTGAAGGTCTTGGAAACTTTACCTTTTTAGCTATAGGAATAGCCTTAACAGGGTTTGGCGCTTGCGGAACTACCATACTTATTTTCCTGAATAAATTCCAAATTCTATTAAAAAGGGACATTGTGTATATTTTATCAAGCGTTGGTTTTATATTTTTCCTTTCCATGTCATATTTTTTATCCCAACATATACATTTTGATCCACTACGGATTCTCTGGGATAAAAAACAAATTTTTTATCTATTTGTAAGATTAATCCTTTATGCAATACCTTTTATAATGGCTTCTTTTGCAGTTATTGCATCATTTCTTATTGAGAAAAGTAATAAAGTTTACTTTTTAAACATGTCTGGCTCCGGAGTCGGTATTCTATTATCCTTAATTGCATTCTGGCATTTAGATGCAAATAAAATTATCCTACTTCCGATTTGTCTATCTCTACTTTCACTGATTTTTGTAATAGGATCAAACTTAAGTTTTATTAGGATAATTGCGATAATAGCTCTTCTGTCTATATCTTTCTTTTTTTCATATAGGAGCAAATTATA
>QNBN01000232.1 GCA_003645695.1 Spirochaetota bacterium
AAAAGGCTCTCAACCACTCTATAAAGTCGCCCAAGATTTTGAAAATATAAGAAGAAGAGCAGATCTTGTAAAAACAATAAAAAATATCATAACACAAAAACTAAATGAAGTAAAAAAAGAACCTTACGAGCTTTTAAGCCAAATACGGCCTCAACCAATTGATGTTATAACCACCAACTGGGATAAGTGTATAGAAGAAACATATGGGCGTGCTAATATAAATGTTATTTTAGATGATGATTCCCTCGCTCAATACACACCAACCAAAACAAACCTGTTAAAGATTCATGGCGACTTAGATCACCTAATGAATGCTACGATAACTGAAAATGATTATGCAAGTTTCAAGCAAAAACATGCGGGATTTTATGAAAAAATATGCACACTGTTTCGTGAGTGTACAGTACTTTTTATAGGATACTCAACTGAGGATTGGGATTTTCTTGAAATGTATTTAAAAATTGAAAATGAGATACAAGGAAGAAGAAACCCAAGATATTGCGTTATACCAGAAAGGACAACCGAAATTTTATCGAGGTTACAGAATTTAGGTATTATTCCAATTGAGGCTACTGCAGGGGATTTTCTCTCATCACTTCTTGCACAATTGGATGAAAAAGTGTATGAGAAACATCCTTCCTTCCCTGATCCGACATTACCAGGGGTTATAGAAAAAAATCCATTCGTGATTTTTAGGGCAGAGGATATGTCAGATGAATTATGGAAAAAAGAATTATTCAGGGAGCCTAAAATGTACAATATTTTTGCTGATATAATCTCTCCGGGAAATACAATTATAGAAGGTCATAGGGGTTCTGGGAAAAGCATGTTATTACAGTATTTATCTTATCCAACTCAGAAGTTATTGGATAAAAGCCCAAATTTCGTGGGAGTGTATATAAAACTCGATCTACCCTTATTTGCAACGACACGAAGAAGAGGAGAAAACAGAGACGAGTGGGTAAATTATTTTCTAAGCTATTTTAATTTGATTGTAGCCGAAGAACTGATAAAAATGTTGGATTACTGTGATTCCAAGTCATGGATTGGCATAGATAACACCGATAGATTGCTAGAGAAGCTAAAACGATTGTTCCCCTTTTTGGAAAATGAAAGAATAGACACTCTGATAGACTTAGCGGATTTGATATATGAAAAACGAAATTTGTTTGCTTGCCCTCCACCAAGACCACTTATTACTGTTCCCCCGGATTTAATAAAATCACTCATAGTAAGAGTACGAAGATTTGTACCAGAATGGAAAAATTTACCCTTCTATATATTATTAGACGAGTACGAGAGGTTAGATGAAAACCAGCAGAAAGTAGTTAATTTATTGTTAGCAAGCCGTGGTCCAACTTACCACGAAAAAATATACTTTAAAATAGCAACAAAGTCTTTTTTGGTTGTTCTTGAAGATATAGATGGCAATTCATTGGACCCTATCGATGATTTTACTCCTGTTGCTCTTGATAGGTTCGATATAGACGAAGAGAGAAAACATAAATATTATCAAAAATTCATCGAAGAGATTTCTAACTGGAGACTCCAAAATGTGTGGGATTATAAAATTTCTATAAGAGAATTATTACCAGAAGAGGGAGATGAGAATAAAAAAGGGTTTAAAAACAAAGATTATTCTGGTTTTGAAAATATTGTTACTTTATCATCTTTCCTTCCCAGGGATTTTTTAGAATTGTGTAAAGACATGATTTTTTATGCATATCCAAATCTTCTGCGCGAACAAAAAAGAGACAATTTAGAACCCATCGCTCCTAACATTCAAAATACAGTAATTAAAATTCATGGTGACAATTTATTTGAAAATTTGAATAGAATTATGAATGAAGAGGAGAGACCTCTCCCAAGAACAAGAAGCGAAAATGCTCGTCGCCTGATCGAAAGTTGGGGAAAAATTTTTAGAATAATCTTCGAAGGATCTAAAAGTAAAGAAGATAGGACAGTTTCAGAATTTCAAATAAGGAATACTTCCAATTTAAATAAAACAGCAATAAATGCCTTAAACGACTGTACGATGCGGCGGGCACTTGTTATTCCTCTAACAAGAAGAGTGCCCCAAATTAGAAAAAATATTCCTGGTGATAGATATGAACTTCATAGGTTACTGTGTGCACGCTTTGGGCTATCATTAGCACGAAGATGGCCAAAAGAAATAGATGCTAGATGGATTAATCAATTATTGGAGGCAGGAAATCCCGAGAAAATAACAAAAGAAATAACACGATATTTCATGGATAGTGGAAAATTTCCTCCAGCGCAACTTATCCTCTCTGAGTATGGTGAGAAAAATGAATGAGAACATCTCCACAAATCATAGAATAATTCCTTTGAGTGACTATCAATTGAGTTTTTTGAAGCATGAAATAATATTAGTATCCGCAATAAGCTACGAGGAGAGAGGATTTGTCTCACTCCAAAGAATTGCTGAAAAATTTCAAATAAAAAAAGCTTTATTCATTCAGCTTAATGTCAAAGAGTATCTAACCCCAGAAGTTTTAGAAAGTTGGAACGAAGAGAAAAATAAAGTTCTTTCTTTTTTGAAGGAAAAAAAGATATCACATAGATTTTTAAACGCACGTGATGATGATTTTAAAGATGTTTTCAAAAAAATTGAAGAGGAGATTTCTTATGAAGATCATGTAGTTGTTGATATAACTACTCTTCCCAAAAATTATATTTTAAAGATGTGTCAAGAAATGGAAGATTATAATGTGATCTACGTATATACTCGTGGCGAAAGATACTCAGAACTGAGTGAAGAAGAAAAGAGCGTGGGAATATCACGAATTGTTCCTATAGATGGATTTGAAGGAAAAATAGCTATAAACAAAGAAACTATACTTGTATTAATTTTAGGTTTTGAAGCCAATCGGTCGTTACCTTTTTTGGAGGAATTTCCACAGAGTAGAATTTTAGCATTAATTGGTGCGCCCGGTATCGGAATTCGAAACAAAACCCATGAAGACGAAATGTTCCTCAAACAAGCTCGCGAATCCAACAAGATTTTATTAAATAATAGTTTTGTGAGGTCAGAAGAAGTTAATAGCACAAATCCATTCATTTTTTCCCGACAGTTAAAAGATATTGTAAATTCTTACACAACGGAAAAAGATGGCAACATAGTCATAGTGCCTATTGGAACAAAAGCTCAGGCTCTAGGGACATACTTATACTGGAAGAGTAACCCTAAGGCACAAGTTCTTTATCCAGTTCCTAATCGAAGACCAAAAATAGCGATAAAAATGGTAGAAACCTTGGTATATATCTTGGGTGAGGTACAATGAAGCGATATCTAATCCCTTTTTTTGTAGTGGATAGGCCCATCAGTCTGGATATACTTAAAGATGCAATGGTAAAATATCCTTCGATAAAAATAGGACTCATGACTCATGCACTCACATCTACTAATTTTATGAGGAAGTTCAATAAATTTCCTAAAGATAAATTCCATGATAATAGAGAAGAAGATTTATCTAAAAATTTAATCAAAATGTCAGATTCGGGTATTTTTAATAAAAATGGATGTAATTTTAGTTATGAGGAATTGTTTAAGAGATACGAAGTGCTAGGTGTAGAATATGGAATAATAATTGATGTTTTGAAAGATTCGGAAAAAACTATCAAAAGTGCACTCAAGGGGTTAAAAATCTATAAACAAAATAAATATAATTTTAAGTTAGTTGCTGTTGCACAAGGTAAAGATTTAGATGAATATCTAAAATGCTATGATATCTTACAAGAACACTTTGAATATATTGCTGTTGGTGGATTATTAAAGAAAATTGAGAACAGTGCCAGATATGTGCGTGTTAGAGATGAAAGTTTTATGTATAACGTGTTAACAACTATTAAAAAAGAATATTCTCCAGATTGGCTTTTTGCTTTAGGTTGTTATCATCCATCACGGCATGAAAAATTTAATGAAATCGGTATTTGGGGAAGTGACTATAAAGGATGGATTTTTAACTATACCTCAAGATTGGAGGTGCTATTGGAATTAAATAAGGAATTGAAAAACTATGAATTAAATAATGGAGTTGATAGGCGCTTTAAAGAAACATTGAATGAAATTAAAAAGAAATATCAACGGATAAACAAGCTGAGAAATAAGTGGAAAGATGAGAGAGACCCAAAGAAAAAAAGAAACTATTATAACACGATGAATATAGAAACTCAAGAATTAGTAAATTTAATGAATAAATTAGGTTCTTGGAGACGGGCAAATGTAGATAATAATGGAATTTCAAAGGAATACAAAAAACTTGTGAGAAAATACAATATTATTTTAAGTTATGATGATCAAAGTTGGAGATTTAAAGAAATCCAACGCTATATAGAGAGTGAGGTATATGGAAAAATCAAACAAAACTCTGGTTATAGTTCCATGTAGCAAAAATAAAACCTGGAGTAAATGGCCGCATCTAAAAAAGGTGCCTGCAAAAGATGCATATATTAGTCCATATTTTAGATTATGTAAATTATACGCAGAGAAATTTTCCGATAAGTGGGTAATATTCTCAGGAAAATATGGAATAATCGACCCAAATACACCGATAGAGAATTATAATAGCAAATTACTCTATAAAAAAATAGATAAAAAATTCTATCATATGATAAAAAAGCAATTAGGAGAATTACTTGCCGAGTATGATATAGTAGTCTCACTATGTGGCGGAGATTATTTTAGAGTAATAGAGGAGATAATAGGTGATAATAGAGTAAAAGTGTATAATCCTTTATCAGGTTTAAAAATGGGAAAGAGAATGAAAAAACTTAAGGATTGTATAGAAAATGATAAGCCTCTACTGTAGGAATACACCGCCAAGCGAAACGCTTCGCTACTATCATGGCTTGCCCCTAACGGGGTCGCCTAACAGGAGCATATCAGACTTCGCTATCGCTTCGTCCAAATTCCTCGCTTCAGCTCGGAACTTCGGATATGCCAAAAACGTTAGGCGTAATCGGGGCAAAGGGCTAAATAAAAGATGGAAATTACTAACGTAAAAAAGAGGGGTAAGATGAGAGGTATAATAATTGAGTTTGAGGGAATAGATGGCTCAGGAAAAAGGACATTATCGAAAATGCTTAAAGAAGAATTGTCAAAGAAAAATTACAAAGTCTGTTTGTATTCCTATCCAGATTATAAGTCCAAATATGGTATGATTATAAAGGCTTTCTTGGATAATGAAATCGAATTAAGTGTTGAGGAACAATTTTTATTATATTTACTAGATATGCTGAAAGATAAGAAAGAAATTGTGCAGAAAATTGACGATGGATTTATTGTGATAATTGATAGATATTTTTTATCTACCATTGCTTATCAATGTGCAAATAATTTTGATTATGGAAAAGCTAAATATATAATA
>QNBN01000233.1 GCA_003645695.1 Spirochaetota bacterium
AAGGCACATTACATTAGATAGAAGTATGTGGGGGACCGACCAGGCAGCTTCGGTTGAACCCCAGGGATTACAGAGGCTTGTTAGAGATGTAAGAATAATAGAAAGGGCGTTGGGGACAGAAGAAAAGACTATAAAAAAGAGTGAAATCAGTGCGATAAAAAAACTCAGGCGCGTAAACGATATTTAATCTATAGGTTAATGTAGACTTCTTAGCGTTTACTGTTATTGTGAAGATAGCTCATATAATTCCCGGTTTCATTCCAGAACAAGTGGGGGGAGCTGAAGTTTCTGTCCATAATTTAGCTACTACCCAGGTTAATCTAGGACATGATGTATATGTGCTTACGTATTTTAAGGATAAAAAATCTTATTCAGAAGTTTACAGAAAAGTTAATTATAAGCTTCTGAGGTTAAAAAGATTTCCACAGTACTATAGAATATACGCCATCCACAAATTTTACGATATATATCAGTTTTTTAGGTATATAAGAAAGTATCATTTTGATGTTTGCCATTTTACAATGGGATTCCCTTATGCTTTGCATCTTGTTGATGTTAGCAGAAGAATGAAAATCCCTTCTATATTGAGGTGTGTAGGAGAAGACATTCAGATAAACAAAGATGTGAATTACGGATATAGACAGAATGAAAAGATAAATAGGGCTGTGTTGAGGAAATATAAAATGTTTGATGCTTTGATTGCCGCTAGTGCTTCTGTAAAAAATGAGTATTTAAAGATTGGAATCCCTGAACAAAAAATATTTAGTATTCCTAACGGTGTTTATACTAACAGATTTAGAGAAAAGGATAAATATCCTAAATCTGCTATAATGCAATATTTTAATTTATCTTATGATACAAGAATTATATTAACAGTAGGAAGAAATCATCCAAAGAAAGGGTTGACTCTAATCCCTAAGGTAATAGAATATTTATCACAAATAACCAGAAATTTCGTATGGATAATAATAGGGAAACGAGTAAAAGAATTGGAAAAGGTTTATCCAACACATATTAAAAAATATGTATTGTTCTTAGATGAGACACCAGAGATATTCTTAGCAAAAACTGAACTGTGTTTTCCAGATAATAACCTTATAGGTTTTTATATAAATGCTGACATTTTTGTATTGCCTTCTATTGTAGAGAGTTTTGGGATAGTTTTGATAGAAGCGATGAGCGCGGGTAAACCAGTTGTAGTATGGGATGTTGATGGCTGTAAAGATTTAATTCAGGATGGGATAAATGGTTTTAAGATATCCCTATATAAATATAGAGAAATGGCAGAAAAAATAGCCCTTCTTCTGAAGGATAAGTATTTATACTCTACCATTTCCTGTAATGCATTGAAATGGGTAGAACAGAATGGGGTAGACTGGGGTATTATCGCAGAAAGGTATGTGAATCTTTATAATGCTCTTTTGCACCAAAAGAGCGGGTAATACAGAAGAAATGAAAGTGTTACTTTTGTAGCCCTACATTGTTTTGCAGCGGTAGAGATAAATAAGTTTATTATTGCAAAGGAAGTAAAAAGAGGTTTTAATGTTGTTATCGAAACTTTTTATAAAGGATTTATATTCTGGCAGAAAGTTCTGCAAGGAGATATAAGAGAAAAAATTCATATACACTATCAGGAAATAGGCTCTACTTTAATCTATATCTATATTGTATAGTGTTTAATGTGGAAGGCGCGGAGAATATTGTTAAGGATAGGAGAAAATGGATTTCTTATACCAAGAGGAGATATTGACATTTACACCTCTAAGTTAAAGGAATTGTTGTGTAATAGTAATTTATACGCTACTATAAAGAAAAGGAATATGTTTGAGGTTCAGCAATTGTCTTGGGATGAGATAACAAGCAAGTATGTGGAAGTATATGAGAATTTAATTGACAGGCAAAGATTACATTGGAGGAAGCACTGTAAATGAAAACGAGAATATACTATTTACTTCAGTCCTTTTATAAGTGGTTTCCAATAATATTTTTACTTCTTGTATGGTACGTTCCTCGACAAACAGCACCCGGAGGGTGGTTTGAAAAGTATATTATATTAAGATGGATTACCCTTATAATTATACCTGTTTGGGGAGGGATTCAGCTTATTATAAACATCTTGCAGAGGAGAAAATTGAATTTGACAAATATAATTTTGCCAATGAGTAGTTTCTTTCTAATACTAGTTATCTCCTGCCTAATAAACAAAACTTCGTTTAGTAAGATGATAGGGGTGTCTCTACTATATTTGAGATACCCGGCTTTATTTATTATCCTGATTAATATGGACTTGCCTAAGAATATTCTAAATGTATTTACTCGCCTTTTTGGAACACTTTTGTTTTTGCAAATTCCAGAATGTCTGTATCGATCTATATTTTTGGGCGTTAGAGGAGATGATATCTCTTGGACGTTAGGGCGTTGGGGGACTATGGATTTGGGGGTTTATAGTATATATTTTACCTCTATCTTAGTAGCCTATGGGATTCTTAAGAAAATTAAACTCCTTCATTTCGTATTTATAGGTGCATTCTTTATTTTTGCTTTGTTAGGAGAAATTAGAGCATTTTATTTTGCTGTCTTCCCTGTAGCCTTAATGGTTGCTATCTCTGAGATGAGACGCTATACAAAACAAAAATTATTAAGAGCGGGCTTTATTTTCTTTTTAATGCTCACTTTTGCTACTATCACTTTAAAGTTATGGCCAACAGTCTATCCCCAAAAATATGATTTCTTTACCACCTTAGTTGATAAATCTAAGCGGAAAAAGATTATCTCTAGATATTTTGCTAAGATAGCCAATACAGAAAGAAAGAGTCAGAAAAGTAAAAATTTAGATAAAAAACAAACGGTAATAGAGAGGTCTCTAGTAGTTACGAAAATATCAACGAAAATTGGCAGAACTCTTAGAAGTATATTATACTTCTGTAGTGTAGATCGTATTAGGGGTATTTATGATTTCTTTGTTGTAATTAATCCCCCCCTGATAAATAAAATTTTTGGTATGGGGCCAGGTTCGTCTTTTAAAGGTAATTTTTGGAAGGAAAAAGGAAAGATTTATAATTATAAGGTCAATGCAATGAACCAGATGATAAGGATATTAGCAGATGCTGGTCTTCTAGGAATGGCGGTATTTTATTGGCTTTTGTTTAATATGCTTTCTGTATTCATTAAAGTAAATAATATTGGGGAGAGAGAAAATTTACGAATATTTGTCCCTGCAGTTATAGGAATGTGGTTTTTTTACGGTTTTATTGCTCCACATTATATTTTAGTATGGAGATATGACTCTTCTTCTTTTATATACTTTTTTTATTCTGCTATGATTTATAAATTTTGGTATGAACGTTCTGCAAAACCAACGAGGGTTGCACAAGAATAAGACCAATATTTTGGGTTACGAAGGCTTTATTTTTGTATGTGCAGTATTTTAGGAGTATTTCATTCTTCGTCGGGGTACCTTTTAGGATTTTACCGTCTTATCCACAAAATCTCATTTCTTTTAAGGGAAAATATTGGTAAAAGATATGGTTTTTATTGGCACGGTTATTTATTTTGGAGAAAACATTTTAAAAGATTGCAATATGCTATTTATCAAACCTTTATTGAACGAAAATCTCACACTTATTTTAACAGTAGAGATAGAGAACAACTCTTTACCTACGAGGTGATGAAAGAATCAAGAAATAGATACTATCTTACGGAGATAATATATTATAGTATGTGGAGAAATTTGAAGAATGATTTTGTTAATAAATTGATTTAAAGAAAATAGATTATGGAAAAAATACTTTTTGTTTTACCATCTCTTTGTGGGGGAGGTGCAGAGAAGGTTGTTTTGAATCTTTTAAATTATTTGAATAGAGAAAAGTTTGTTCTTCATCTTGCATTATTTGAATATAAAGGGGTATATTTGGTAGATTTACCAGAAGATATAGTAGTTTATAATTTAAATAAAAAAAACAAATTTGACTTTCTAAAATTGGTATTCTCTCTGGCCTATAAAGTATTTCCTGATGTGAAGCCAGATGTAGTAATTAGTTTTTTGTGGTATACAAACTTAGTCGTTATTTTAGCAAAACTTTTATCCTATATCAAACCCAAAGTTATAATAAATGAAAGGATAAGTATAAATTCGGCATTGAAGACCCAGAAATTTTGGAGGATTAAAAAATTTTTAATACGAAGTTTATACCGATACGCTGATAGAATAATTGCTGTGTCTAAAGGGAGTGCACAGAAGTTGATAGATCTGTTGGGTTTACTTTGTAATAAGATAAAAGTTATTTATAATGGAGTATCTTATCCAATTGAGCAAAACGTAGGTAGCGCAGAAAATCCAGTATTGAGAAATATAGGAGGATTCCCCATAATTGTATCTTGCGGCCGGTTAATTTGGCAGAAAAATCAGGAGTTATTAATAAAAGCGGCTTATATAGTTCTGGAACAAATGGACATAAAAGTGTTGATATTGGGGGAGGGTCCAGAAGAGGCGAACTTGAGAAAGTTAGTGCGCCAATTGGGAATAGAAGATAAAGTTTTATTTCTTGGCTTCCAAAAAGATATATATAAATATATAAAAATTGCAGATGTATTCGTTCTATCCTCGAGATATGAGGGGTTTCCTAATGTTATCTTAGAGGCTATGGCGTGTGGCGTGCCTGTAATTTCTACTGATTGTCCAGATGGACCAAACGAAATTATTGTGAATGGCGTTAATGGTATGCTTGTGCCACCTGATGATGTTAATGCTATGGCTCAAGCAATTGTCCGGTTGCTTAACAATGACAAACTTAAGGAGAAATTTAGGATAGAGGGATGGAAGCGTATTAGGCACTTTGGAATAGATAAGATGGTTGCTGAATATGAAGAGGTATTTAATATGATTTCTACATAGTTTTTCAGTTAGAGTAATTTAGTAATAATCTTATTTAAGAGAGATAAATTTTAATAATGAAGATATTGCTGATAAACAAATTTTTATATCCAAAGGGAGGCGACGCAATAAGCACTATTGAAACAGGAAAACTTTTACAAGATAAAGGACACACGGTATTTTTTTGGGGGATGAAGAACCCAAACAATCCTTCTCTTCTTTTTGATGAATATTTTATAGAGGAAATAAATTACGAAGGTAATTTATCTCTAAAAAGAAAGTTAACCGGCGTCTTTAATCTTATGTATTCCTTCGAGGCTAAGCATAAAATTGCTCAATTGATAAAGATAGTTAAGCCTGAGGTAGTTCATCTTAACAATTTTTCACACCAAATTTCTCCTTCAATTCTGGATGTATTTGAAGATTATCGTATTCCTATGGTAATGACTATGCATGATTATAAATTGGTCTGCCCTTCGTATTCA
>QNBN01000234.1 GCA_003645695.1 Spirochaetota bacterium
ATTAAATAGCTTATAAGAGATAGGGGCAAAAGTAAATACCATCTATCGATTGAACTTGCCTGTCTCTCAATTTTAAAGCCAATTTTTATTGGTTTACCCATAATTGCATCCTACACTGGTTTTAATTTGTTAAAAAATATAATAGGAAAGTTAGCTTTTAATCAAAATTTATAGTATAAACGCGCTTATTCGTGTTATATCTATAAAAAATTATATAAAGTAAAGAATGGTTCTTTAATTTTTCTTTAATTTATGTTTAATATATATAAAATCTGGTGTAAAAAAAACAAAAGATATTACTTCCCTGAACCAGAAAATGCTGATACAAAGTGCTAATTTAGATCTTAAAATTGATGAAATCCAAAGAAATTCTTTATTATAAATAAGTTGGACAATTTATACTTCTTTAATTTGGGCATGAATGACTACATAGATATTTTTACAGATAAGAATAATAATGTGCTATATACTGGTGTTACAAACAGTTTAATAAGAATTTACGAACATAAAAATAAACTTATTGATGGTTTTACAAAAAAGTATAATGTTACCAAACTCGAATATTTTGAAAAATACACTTCAATAATTGATGTTATAAAAAGAGAAAAACAATTTAAAGGCAGGTATCGGTCAAAAAAATACTACTCATCAATAAATACAATAATAAATGGGAAGATATTTATTACTTTTTATAAACTATTATATAATTATTTGTTTTTAGAGGGATTGCGTCGCTTCGCTCGCAGTGACGTCAGCGGATACTTTTAACATCAGCTCAAGGAACGTTGCGAGTAGTCTATATGGTCGATGTAGCAATAATGTTTTTTTGTTTATTGTACTGCCTCTATTGTCATTGCGAGGAATGAACAAAGTGAATGACGAAGCAATCTAAAAAAGAAAATATTAGAAATTTATTTCGATAATTATCTGTTAGATGGATTAATAGTATAATTAAAAATATTAAAAGAGTTTAAAATGTATAATAAATGAAGTACAACGTATCATGGCTGTCCAAATTATCAAAAAACCTTTAAGTTTAATATTTACACGTATTAATCTTATTTATTGGGAACAAAAACATGTTCAAAATAGGTTTAAAAACAACTTGAATATTATATCACGGGGCACTTATATTTAAAACACTTTCAATTGCATTTGAGATATCTATAATTGAACAGGGCTTTTGAAGAATGGTAGATACACCAAGTAGATTTGCTTTGTTTCGATTCTCTTCAGATCCATAACCCGTAATTATAATTATTGGTATGCTTTTATTCTTTTCCCTTATCATTTTTATTAGTGTCATGCCATCGATATGTGGCATTTTAAGGTCTGTTATAATGAGATCAACTTTAACACTGCTAAATAACTTAAATGCTTCTTCACCATCGGTTGCTAATATTGCATTATTGCCCTTTCTTTTTATGAGCTCTTTTATCAGATTGGCAATATTTTTATCATCTTCAGCAACAAGGATATTTTTTTGCATTTTTCTAACCTCATTATTACTTATTTCTATTTTAATATATAAAGAAAGAGAATTCAAAATTAAATTTTTTTTCTATAAAAAAATATCATATAATTGAAGGAAAGGAGAATAAGATATGAGTGATATCAGTAAATTAATCATGGAAGAGTACGTGGTGCTTGACGGAGCTATGGGCACGCAACTTCAGGAAAGAGGTTTGACTCCTGAGGATTTACCTGAAGAGTGGAATGTTACCCATGGTGATGTTGTTAAAGATATACATCTGGCCTATTTGAAGGCAGGGTCTCAAATAATAGAAACAAACACATTTGGTGGAAATCCGATAAAGTTGAGCATTAAAAACAGAGAGGATGATGCAGAATTGTTAAATAAGGCAGGAGTTAAAATTGCCAAAAGGGCAATAGAAATATTTAAAAAAAATGAAAATACAGATGACGATGAGAGATACATAGCAGGGTCAATAGGGCCCACAGGTAAAATAGTTAATATGGATATAAAAAAGGAAGAGGCAAAGGAGGCCTTCAAAATACAAGCTAAGATTCTCGATAGGGCAGGGATAGATCTTTTTATAGTAGAGACAATGATGCATCTTGATGAGGCAGTCAGTGCAGTGGAAGGAATTAAAGAGATAAGCAATAAACCTATAATCGCTTCTATGGTGTTTAATAAAACTAAAAAAGGTGAATTTAGAACTCTTTTCGGTAATAGAGTGGAAGAAGCTGTAAAAACATTACTGAGTGCAGGTGCCATTGCAGTAGGAACAAATTGCGGTCTTATAGATGAATATGTAGAGGTTATCAGAAAAATGCGAGAAATAACGGATGTTCCACTTGTTATGTATCCCAATGCTGGTTTGCCAAGGTTGGAGAATAACAGAACTGTTTTTGATCAAACCCCGGAATATATGATTAAGTTTTTGGACGATTCAATCGAAGCAGGTGCAACAATAATAGGTGGTTGTTGTGGTACCACCCCCGAATATATATCTCTAATTGCTAAAAGAATAAAGGGTAAGCCAAGACCAATAAAAAATATTTAATCATAGGATTTTAAAGACCAAATGATATTTTGTTGTATATATCTTTTTGCTGTAGATTTTGGATGATTGTTGGAAAAAATCTATGAGTTTGATCTAAAAAGGTATAAAAGTGTCATTTCGAACCTTGATTTGTTAGTGGAGAAACATATAATTTTTTATGTAGTAAAAAATTTCGTGTTTCGATCGGAAGAACAAAACGTGTTTTTAAAGTGATTGTACGACTTTTCGTATTACTCCAATAAAAGTTACCCTACTTATTTGTAGGATTCTTTTTGGTAACTGTAAAGAAGGTGTCAGATGAAAGTATTAATTGTGGAAGATAATATAGATCATCAAATAGTGTTAAGGAAAATTCTTGAGGATCATTATAGAGATATTGATGTTAATTTGGCGGATAGTATAGGGTTGGCTAAAATAAAATTAGAGGAAGATAGATTTGACATTCTACTTTTTGATTATAGATTGGGTGATGGCAATGGTATAGAACTTATTAAATGGATTAGAAACAGAGGAATTGAATCTCCAATCATTATGATTACAAGCATGGAGGATGTGGAGCTGGCAGTTAAAGCCATAAAAGTAGGGGCATATGATTATATTTGCAAGACAGAAGAGAGTTTTAACAGGTTACCTTTTATTATAAATAAGGCTATAGAAGAGTATGAGGTAAGGGATAAACTGAAAAAAACAGAGTTTAAATACAAAACTCTGATAGAGGGGATGAGAGAAGCCGTATTCTTGATGAATGATAAAGGGGAGTTGCTTTATATTAGCGGTTCTATAAAAGGTCTTACAGGATATGATGAAGATTTTTTTAAGAAAAATCTTTTTTCTCTTTTAACTGGAAAGTCAAAAAGGATTTTTTATAATAGCCTAATCGATGTTGCTGAAGGGCAGAATATAGAACCTTTTATAATCAGATTTTATAAAAAAGATGGAGATATGGTTTATCTCGAGATAAATGCTTCGAGTTTTTATTATAATGAAAGCAATATAGGAGTAATTGGGACAATCCAGGATGTAACAAGGAGAGTATTGCTTGAAAAGGAGGTTGAACAGGAGCGATCAAGGATAAGCAGCATACTTAATAGTATGGTGGACCAGGTTTATCTTGTTGATGAGAGATTTAATCTGATGTTTGCAAACAAAACTCTGATGAAGAAAGTAGGTAATATTAAAAAAGGAGATAAATGTTACAAAGTGCTCTATAATAGAGATAGCCCTTGTCCATTTTGTAAATGGAATGATGTCAAAAAAGGATTTACAGTCAGGTGGGAATTGAGAAATAATGCTGGTGAAACTTACGATGTAATTTCAACGCCTCTTAAAAGTCTAAAAGGTGAATTATTGAGTTTGGTGATACTGAGAGATATAAGCAAAAGAAAGAAAATAGAAGAAGAACTTCGGGAGGAGAGGGAAAAACTTAAGAGATCTAATGAAAAACTTAAAGAGACAATAAAAAGTTTACAGGATACAAGGGAACAGCTTATTCAGACTGCAAAGCTTGCGAGTTTGGGAAAATTAATATCAGGTGTTGCCCACGAAATTAATAACCCTCTGTTTAGTGCAATGGGATATTCTGAACTTTTGCTTATGGATAATTATGGCGATGAAAATCAAAAAGAAAAATTATTGAATATTATACAATCAATTAAGAGAGCAAAAAAGATTGTTGAAGACCTATTAAAGTTTTCAAGGAAGGAAGGCCTTGAAAAAGAAATAATTAATGTTAATGATGTTATAATTGCCACTGTGGCATTACGAAGATACAACTTGAAAGCCAATAGCATTGATATCGAGATGAAGCTTGAGGATGATGTGCCTCCTATTATGGGAAACTTTAACCAACTACAGCAGGTATTTTTAAATATTATAATCAATGCTGAGCAGGCAATGGAAGAGATAATAGAAAAGTATAAAAAGAGGGTAATTATTGTATCAAGTAGATATAATAGAAATAATGGATTTGTTGATGTTTCAATTTCCAACAACGGTCCAATGATTCCACACAATATTATAGATAAAATATTTGACCCCTTTTTTACCACGAAAGAGGTAGGTAAAGGCACAGGTTTGGGGCTTTCAACATCATATGGAATTATCAAAGATCATGATGGCGAAATAGAGGTAAGTAGCAATCCAGAAATTACAAAATTTACTATATCACTGCCAATATATAAGCCAATTCATATGGGAGAAGAAGAATATAGGGTTGATGAAGAAGGTGAAAAAACAAAATTTTTGAATGGTCAAAATGAAAAAATACTTGTAATTGATGATGAAAAGGTAATTACCAATCTACTCCAAGATTTTTTGAGCCAGAAAAATTATCAGGTTTACTCTGCTTCATCTGGAGAAGAGGCTATAGAGATTATTGAAAGTATGGATGTTTCAATAATAATTACCGATGTAAAAATGCCAGGTATGGATGGAATTGAGTTTTATAAAGAGCTGAAAGTGCGTAAACCACACCTATTGAATAGACTTATTTTTATTACCGGGGATACTGTTGGCAGTGCAACCAATAATTTCTTGAAAAACTCCGGTAACCTTTATCTCAAAAAGCCTTTCTCTTTTGAAGAAATTACAAAAGCTATAAGCAGTATAAGTAGCAAAACTTAGATTTGTTGATAATTACTATATTTC
Organism: Spirochaetota bacterium; assembly: GCA_003645695.1. Taxonomy (GTDB): domain Bacteria; phylum Spirochaetota; class B62-G9; order B62-G9; family B62-G9; genus B62-G9. Next base: position 5,175 of record QNBN01000234.1, read on the forward strand.
TTGTCTATGTCAATTTTTAGTTGCTCCTTGTTTTTATGATGAGTATCAACTTAATTTTTTTACAAGGTTAATCAAATCAGAGTGCTTGAAAGGTTTTTTTAGGAGATAAATATCCTTTTCAAGGCTGTTTAATTTTTTATCCTGATCAATTGGATACCCTGTAATAAGAATAGCTTTAAC
>QNBN01000235.1 GCA_003645695.1 Spirochaetota bacterium
AACAAACGTATAGATCAAGCCTCTGCCTTAATGCCACATTCAGACTCCGAATACCGCCTCCCACTGGTGTGGTAAGTGGTCCCTTTATACCTATTAAATACTCTTTAAAGATCTCAACCGTTTCTTCAGGCAGCCAACTTCCCTTTGTATTATATGCTTTCTCTCCTGCGAAAACCTCTTTCCATTCAATTTTTTTTGTAGATCCATATGCTTTTTCAATAGCATTGTTAAATACAAATGAGGCTGCTTTCCATATATCAGGCCCAATACCATCTCCCTCTATAAAGGGAATAATTACATAATTCGGGACAACCAAACTTCCATTTTCCATTCTTGCCTTTTCTGCTTTCAATTTTCCTCTCCCTTATAAAGTATTTAAAAGATTACTTTTTAAAATCATCCTTAGTCAATTAAAGATAATAAAAATCTTTATTTTCTAATAAATAAATTGATGTAGAAAGAGAGATTACCGCGTCATTCATTTCGTTCATTCCTCGCAATGACAACATTCACTGGCGTCATTGCGAGCGTCAGCGACTCCTTGAGCGAAGCGACACAATCTCGGATTATTTTCCCCCGAAAGTATCATTATAAACGAAGTTGTAGTGGATGATCCTTTTGGGCAAAGCCATACAATCTCTGAGTAGTCCATGCTAAATATACATGGTATAAAAATTAATGTTAGCTCTAAATAGTTTAATACTTTTACTGAACAGAAAGGGTTCTAAGTCTGTTAATTGCCGATGCAAGTTCGAGCCCTCTGAACATTGCATAATCTCCACTGGGCCTGGGACTTAAAACATCTAGACCCTTTTTATATATATCATTCATCACACTATATACTATTTCTTTTAAATTTCTTTTCCCATCCATGAACTGCACCGCATAGTATATAGCATCTCCTACAGCTCTGGTCTGGCTTATATCTACAAGCTGTTCAACAGCTCCAAGATCTATTCTGTGGGTACCAAAATCTATTGATTTTAACCCCTTTGGCGTAATTTTAACCTCTCTTTTACCTCTGCTTGGATTAAAGCTCCCTTTTAACGGGATTCTGGGTTTTATACTACCAAAACATTCCCCTCCTTCAATGACCCTGCCTGTTTTATACTTACCCGCTATCTCAAAGGCTTTTTTAGAATAATCGTAAGCCTGGTATTCAACCATACACAACACTCTATCAGCAACATCAAAATAATCACCGGATCCGCCAAGGGCCAGAATAGTGGATACATTATAATCTGTATAAAGCTGTCTTACTTTGTCAATAAAAGGGGTAATTGGCTCTTTATCTTTAGAAACAAGCTCCTGCATTCTATGGTCACGGATCATAAAGTTTGTTGCCGATGTATCCTCATCCATTATTAATAGATTAGTTCCTATCTCTAATGCTTCTATAATATTTGCGGCTTGAGAGGTGCTACCACTTGCATCATCTGTCGAAAAATCAACCGTATTCTTTCCAAAAGGGAGGTTTTTTATAAAAGGAGAAATATCAACCTTCTCTATTCTTCTCCCATCCTCCGCCTTTACCTTAACAGCATTATCAATTGTTACAACAAGCTCCCTTCCATCCCCTGGGATGTGATTATAAACACCAAGTTGAATTGCCTTTAGCAAAGTGGATTTCCCATGATATCCTCCTCCAACTATTAAACTAACTCCTTCAGGGATACCCATACCTGTAATCTTTCCACTATTTGGAAGGTTAATTTCTACCCTCATAGATTCTGTAGATACAAAGGGAATCACCTTACCTTTTGTTAAAGGCCTGGGATCTATACCGCTGGCCCTGGGAAGAATAGACCCATCAGCTATGAAGCTCACAAGATTATATTTTTTCAAAATGCCCCTGGCATAATCAGCATCCTCATTTGTTTTTATATGCATGTACATTTTTTTAGAATCCAGAGCTTCATAGATTAGAGACCTATTCACTATCTTGGGAATCTCATCAAAAAATATGGCTGTTGCTTCCCTGGAAGATATCCGTCTACCAAATGCGGGTAACCCAACAACAAACCTTACCTCAACCCATTCATCATTTACAAAACAACTACTTCGCTCAAGTATCTCCTGCTGTGGAGTATCTATGGCGATAAGTCCACTTTTTCCCGATCCTCTTCGTAACTTTGCATATTTTTTTATCGCCTTATAAAACTCCCTTGTCAAATAATCCCTCAATCCTATTTCTCTGCTTTTACTCTTATAACTATCTCTAGGGAATCCTGCTATATCCTGGTTTACTCTTACCCGTACCTTGCTGGGGGATGCAAAGGGGTCACCCTGAACATGATCTATATATAGTGTATAGAAACTAAAATCGTATATCCCCGCACAATCTTTGTAAGCTTTGTAGCCCCTGCCATCTATGCGGTTTAATATTCTTTTTAAATCCTCGGATTTTCTCATATTCATTTGCAATGAACAATCCAGTTTTTATTCGTTCAATTTAATAAAATTGATTTGATATTACAACCTGCCAGATTTAATAATCCCTATTAAAAGCCACAATCCCATGATAGCAGCAGTAAAAAAACCTACGAGCCCGATTACAGGATAGCCTTTTATAAGAGGCCCTACTTTAGCCTGAACAAGCATGGAGGAAGCAAGCAGAAGAGCTGCTATTATTATAGAAAAGGATAGTCTATTGCCGGTTCTGTCTATCTCATATATTGCCCTGTCAAGGTTTTCATGATAAAGGGGCACTCGCAATCTCCCAGTCAAGAGTCGTTTAAAAAAAGGTCCAAACTCGGAAGGTATGGATTTAAGAAGATATCTAAGATCATCCATTATCAGCATAAAATCCTTTACGTAACTCTTTAACCTAAACTGTTTCATAAACCAGCTTTTTACAAAAGGTTCGGCAAATTTAATAACATTAAAATCTGGGTAAAGTCTTCTCCCTACTCCATCCGCCTGTAAAAGAGTTTTAAATATTAAAAAATACTCATGGGGAAATCTAAGTTTATGGTTCCTGGTTATAACAAATAACTGCTGGAAGGTAGTATAGATGGAAATTTCTTCAAGGCTACTTTTATAGGCTGTTTCAATCAAATCCAAAAAATCCAATTTAAGTTTTCTTTCATCTACGTTTTCCGGAATAAAATCATATCTCTTTAAATGATGTACAATACTGTCCACATCCTTTTTTAAAATCCCAACAAAAAAATTACCAAGAACTTCACTCCCCTCAGCATCTATATAACCTGTAATGCCAAAATCTACAGGGGCAACTATATTATTTGGAAGTACAAACAGGTTGCCATAATGAGGATCTGCATGAAAAAAGCCAAATTCAAATATCTCTTTGAGAACAATTCTTGCGCCATTTTCAGCTACAATCTTCGGATCAATACCAGCGTTTTTAATTTCTTCAACTTCAGATATTTTAATCCCCTCTATAAACTCCATAACGATTATGCTATTAGTAGTATAATCAAGATAAACCTCAGGTATGTGGACATAATCTTCCCCTTTGAAAAACTTTTTAAACCTTATCATGTTATGAGCTTCCCTCTGAAAGTTCATCTCATTTAGAAGAGTTTCTGAAAACTCCTGAAACAGTCCGTTTACATCATATTGATTAAACTCGGGAATATAATGGGAGGCAATATTTAAAAAAATTTGAATAACATTTAAATCCGTATCCACTATCTCCCTCATTTTTGGCTTTAATATCTTTACGGCAACTGTTCTTTCCCCTTCTTTAAGTACTGCACGGTGAACCTGTGCGAGCGAACCGCTTGCAACCGGTACTTCATCGAACTTGGAAAAAATACTGTCCAATGAAGCACCATATTCCTGTTCCAGTATTTGTTGAATCTTTTCATAAGGGGAAGGAGGATTTCTATCCTGTAGTTTCTCAAGCTCACTTGCATATTCAGGGGGTATAATATCCGGCCTAAGGCTTAGAATCTGTCCCATCTTTATAAAGGTAGGCCCTAATTCTTCTATTGCAAGCCTTAATCTCTCTGGTTCAGTTAATTTTTGAAGATTTCTTTCTAACCTGACATTAAACCTTCTTTCAGGAATCTCCCTTAATCCCTCTCGCATTCTTGTTAAAAAAGCGCCAAATCCGTATTTTCCAAGTATTGTAACTACCCTGGCAATTCTGGCAAAGTTTTTGTAATTTCTGCTTATATGAAATATCTGCATAACGAGATTCCTCAAATTTACAATTTTTTCACTTTTTATTGTTCAAAAAAATAGCACGGTCTATTGCATCTCCGTACCTTAATTTCATCTCTTCAAGAACATCCTGTAATTTATCATTTAATTTATCATTGGGTGTTTCATTATTTTTCTTCTCATTTGAGCCAATAAAACCTTCATATAAATTTTCAAAAAGTGCTCCCTGTCTGGGTTGGTAGGTTTCCCAAAAAACAAGTTCAGAAACTGAAACACCAATAAGCCTTACTTTTTTACCACTTCTATCGAAATTTCTAAACTTCTCTATAGCTGTCTCTCTGATAATTCTGGAACTGTCAGTGTAGCAGTTTAAAGTTTTACCACGAGTAAAGGTTGAAAAATCCTCAAGTCTTATTTTCAAAATAACTTTTTTGCCCTTAATGCCCCTTTTTCTCATTTCAAAAGCAATAAAATCAACAATTCGCATTATAGTTTTTTCAACAAGCTCAATATCATCAAGATCTCTCTGATATGTTACTTCTCTTCCGATTGATTTCCTAGGACTTAAGGGCTCGACCGGCCTCGGATCTATACCTCTTGATAACTGCCATAATAACATCCCATTCTTCCCGAGAAGAGATACAATCTCTTTAATATCGGCCATTGCTATATCACCTATTCTATTGTAACCCGATTTTTTTAATTTCTCAATCGTCTTTTTACCTGCTCCCCATAAGCGATATAATTCGAGGTTATAAAGAAAATCCATCTCTTTGCCTGGCGGACAGTAGGTTAAACCATTGGGCTTTCTAAGATCAGAAGCAATCTTGGCAACAGATTTACTCGAACCTATACCAACGCTCGCTGTAAGAGAAGTTTTCTTCTTAATCTTTTCTTTTATTTTACGTCCAATTTCAATCGGTTCTCCAAAAAGTCTTTCAGTTCCTGTACAATCAAGGAAGGCCTCATCTATGCTTATCTGCTCAACTATGGGAGAAAATTCACCTAAAATACTCATTATTTTTTTTGATTCTTCAATATATCTTTCCATCCTTGGCCGCACATATATTCCATTGGGACATAACGCATAAGCCTGTGATATGGGCATAGCTGAATGTATACCATATTTTCTTGCCTCATAGCTTGCAGTGGAAACAACTCCCCTACCTTTACCACCTTTTGGATCAGCTCCAACAATTACAGGTTTTCCCCTG
>QNBN01000236.1 GCA_003645695.1 Spirochaetota bacterium
CCAGTAAATATAATTCTAATGAAAGCATTGCCTCAATAAATTTAGAATCTGTTCCTTCTCTATTTCCTTTAAGTTTTAATACAGATCACATATATTGGGAAACGGTTAGAGGTTGTGCTTATAATTGTATCTATTGCGCACATCCTTCTCAATTGAATCGATTTCGGAACGTCCCATTTGAAAGACTTATCAGCGATATTAAATATATATCTTCTAAAGGATTTAGGGCAATTTATATCACCGATCCTATTCTGGGTGGTGAAAAAATAAGATCAAAAAAAATCCTAAAACTCTTGAAAAGATTAAAGGGCATGTTTATAACTGCCGAATACAGACCTGAATATTTGGACAATGATATTATTGATCTTCTCAGCGAACTTAATATTGGATGGTTAGAATTTGGATTACAGACAACTAATCCACATCTAAAATATTTTAGAAAAAATAGCCTTTATGGCATGGAACAATTGACTAAGTTATCAAAAAAAGGCATAAAATATAGTCTTGACTTAATTGCCGGGATACCAGGCGATACTATAGATTCTTTCGAAGATTCATTGAAATATGCGATCGAAATGGCAAAACCATCATCATTAAAAGTATTTCCACTTAGAATTTATGAGGGAACTGTATTGCATCAATTGGCCATGAATAATGGCCTATGCACATATGATAAGTTTACACGGATAATTAAATCTTCTCATACATTTGATGAAAAAGAGCTATCAAATTGGTTTCAGTTGGGAAGGGTCTGTAGTCATCTCTATAGGTTTTTTTCAGAAAACTTATGGTTCGATAGCGAGGACAAAATCAGAAGCATAAATTTCTTTAAAAAATGTTCTAATGATTTTGGTAGTGAGTTACCTGAACTTTATGATGCAAATAAAATTATGGCATTATGGAATAAGCGACGATATGGACAATATCATTAGCAATATTTCCAAAGAATTTCCCCTATTACCTACAATCGATTTACATTATTACGCAATGAAGGCTTATGGAATTTATGACGAAGCAATAGTCTTTGGAAGACCGAAGTTTCATTTAATAGGATCTGACAAATTATTTTCTGTCGTCCCCTTAATATCTTCGCCCTATTCTCCCTATGTCTTTAAAAATGGTATATTAACATATATGGGAGTAGAATTGCCGTTTCGCGTTAAGTTCATTGGTAGAATTACACGAAGTCCAGCCTATTTTTATATAAGGGGTATCAAGGAATGGATGCCTACGCTTGAATCAGAGACAATTCTGAGTATTAATTTTCACCCCATATGTAAAGGTTGCGAGTGGTGCTGTAGAGAAATAGGGAAAGGTATGAGAAATATATCTCCCGAGGAAGGGATGGAGATTATACAAAGCAAGGGGATTGGTCTCCATAATATAGACAAAATTACCTTTGTAACAGGAATGTATCGAAATGAGGACGAAGTTATTTCAAGTCTAATCAAAGTTATTGAATTAGCCAAGGACAAAGGATTTAATGGAAGGTTGTTATACATTGGATCTCAAATAAAAACGGCCCACCAGATTAATAAATTACTTGGCGTTCTTGGAAATACCCCTTTTAAATATGCTTATACTTTGGAAACCTTCACTAGTAGGGAAAGAATGCATAATAAGAAAAATACTCCCTTAGAATACATATTATCGACGCTAGATTCTATAAAAAGAATGGGAGTAATGGAATTGGAATATTCGTATATGCCGGGTCTTGATTCTTTGGCCCATTTTAAAACATGGATGCCACGGTTTTCAAGGCTGGCCATACCACATATTTCTATTTTTCGACCAGCTGAGCCGATTCAAGAAAATTTAAAAAATCACGAATTTGTCAATAATCCATTAGGTTATCTGTGTTCAATGAGGTTTGCTTTTGAAAAAGAGCATGGGGGACCGATATTTCAAAATAATCTTGCCAGCCTTTGGGGTATGCCAATAAAAAGGATTAACCCTCTTTTTCTTACAGATGCAGTCGCATTAAGGTAGTTCAATCTTCCATACCCTATACTCTTCTGCAGATTTCAATATGGCATCGTAATTAAATTGAAATCCTTTTTTTCTTATTAATTGACTAACTATTTTTTTATTAGAGATGATTCTTGATTTTAATTTTCCATCTTTAACAAATTTGGACGCTTCCTTTAATGATTTAAAATAGTCGAAATTTCTTCCAGTAACTTTTGAGATTTTATCCCGAATATTTTCCTTTCCCTTAAATCCGTGGAACTGATTCATGGTACGTGAAAAATCCGGACTTAGCCATAATCCATTACATGCATACTTTTCAAACAGATATTTTATGTTATCTCGAAATATTGTTTTTTCCTTTTTATTTAGGTACATCAACAATCCTTCATGTATTATTATCAATTTATTATTGGCAAAGTACTTAAGGTAGTATTTTCCGATTCTATCCACATCCTTTTTGACAAGAGGATTAATGGACATGAATAGATGATTTGATTTATTTAGCCTGTTATTATTGATAATGTCTATGACTATTTTTTCTTTTAATCTTATCAGCTTTTTAAGATCAGTTTCCATATAAAAAATATTCTTCCCTGCAAAATTCAAACCTCTTGTAGACAAACCGGATGCGAGCTCCACTATTAGAACATTCTTTGTATGTCTTAATGTTTGTCTTAAGGCTTCATTTAGAGAATAATACCTCCCTTCAATGAAGGGAATAAAATATGATTTATGAAACGGAGCCTTGTTGTAATCTGGCAAGTCTTCTATAAATTTGAAGTATTTTATATCAAGTAGATTAATTAGTTCTTTTGAATATGGTAAATTTTGTTTTGCTCTCATCCTTGCACAAAATATCGCAGTTGGACTTATTTGAGAATATTCAGGAACCATTATTTTTAGCAGTATCGTATCTATATAACATTTTCTATTATATAAAATGCTTGCCAATCGGATTTCAACATTGCATATAAGCTTATCTGACATTTGGCGCTTAGTTAAAGCTTTTATAAATCTTCTATGATTAATACTCCTTTTTTTTATCTATTCGTGTGTTGCTCCGTCTTCGATTCCTTTTCTTAATTAACTCGCCAAACCCCTCAACACTCCCAGAATAAACCTTCCTAAATTTTAGTCTGTATCTGTTAAAATGGGGAAGAGAGATTTCCTTTGTCCAGAAGACAACTATCTTCTCATTAGGATTTAAGCCATATTGCTCAATCAGAATCTTTGGAATATTCGGATATAGAAATTTGAACGTCGTTACATAAACAGCTTTTTTAAGATTGTGATACTGTTTTGGGATTTTCTCCCATTGTCTGTAAACCGGAACCAATTTTTTTATTATATAAACCATTTTTTGACTTTTCGGAGGATATTCTTACCCTAAGGGATACCTACAGGGGATTTTATTATTGGGACTAATGGGAATCTGATGTGGATTGGCTCTGAAAATCTCTCCTTCATTTTTATTATGGCATGGCCGACCTTGAGCTTGTCAATATATCGTTTTTCTTCTCTGGTTAGATTCATGGCCCTGGATATAGTCGAGACATCTTTTCCGTTTCCTAGATTAAAACTAATCTTGCAGAGCGTATTGGCCAGAATTGAGTTGCTTAATTTGCCAGGTTCCTGATCGATTATAATTATAGATTCACCAAATTCCCTTATCATTCTTATAATGGTCTCAATAATCGTTTCCTCTCCGAATTCATACTCCTTTTTGCTTGAGACAATATGGTGAGCCTCTTCAATTATAATAGCATGTTTGAACTCTTCTCGTTTACTTTGCGTTTTACGATAGTGGTAAATCCAAAGCAGTAGAGCTTCAATAAAAAAGATTCGTTCAATAGTAGCCAGATTGTCAAGTTCGATGATAACGTCTTTATTGAGGAGCTCTTCAATCGGCTGTTGCTCTCTGGTATTGATAATATCTCCCAGAAGTCCAGAAAAGGTCAGGCTGGCCAGGACTCTCTTGGCCGACGACATCCAGAGCATTTCCCGACCCCGAACAAATTCCTTCTGAAGGACTTTTTCAAGGTCCCTAAAGGTAGGATATTTATTCTTCCCTTCAAAGATACCAAACTGCTCGTAGAGATAATCAAGCCCCTTTCTGAAGAAATACTCAACTCCGTGCGAAACAAAAAAGGCATGCTTGATAACATCGACCAAAAGAGTCATCCAATGTTTCGGATTTACCTTTTGTGGTGGAATAAGTGGATTAAATTTAAACATTTCGCCCTCTGAAGTCAGATTGATGATTTTTAGGTCTTTAAATTCTGGAAGCTGTTTTAAATTACGATAGTTTTTCTTCCAGTCAAAAACCAAAAAGGGTCTATTATGCTTTTTCAATTGCCTGAGAAGATGAAAAGAAAGGTTGGTTTTTCCGGTTCCGGTCATACCTGTGATCAATATATGTCTGATAAACTCATTTTCCCTTAAGCCAAATTCACCATAATAGCTTTCCGGGTATAATACCTCACCCAATCGATATTTGCCAATCAACTTGTCCGGTCTTGGCGGCGGAAGGCTGATCTCTTCTTTGTAATCTTGCTTGGCTTTCTTGTTAGCCATTAACTTGATTAATTCTGTATTTTGTCTGGCTTCTTTGGAGTCTTTAGCAAGATTATTTAAATACCACAGGATTTTGGCGTTTTTGCCAATAACCGGTTCAAGTTTTCTTAATAGCCTGTCTATCTCGTCCATTTTAAACCTTAAAATCCATTAGTTTTAGTTTTTGCCGGGTGGATTCCAATTCCTCTCTAAATTGATTGAGTTTTTCCTTTAATTCTATGACATCTTTGAAACAGGAAGTTATCTCGTTTGAGATCTGTTTTTCTATCATTATAAGCTGTCCCAGTACCCCAAGATTGTCTAGGCGCGGGTTTGTTAGACCGATATATCGCATATGCCAGATTTTATCCTCTAACTGTAGTCTCCGGCTACCCAAATTTGTCAGAATGTCATCTTTTATTTTTTGGCGGCATCTTATGTCTTTTTCGAGTTCATTTATTCTGGTTTCCAGATTCCTGACTGGTAATCGTAAGAAGGTGCTGAGAAGATTATCTTCCCCTCTTTTTTTATTATTATATTTGTGCTGCATTTGACCCTGTGATTATGTAGTATCATTCTCTATTTCATCTCTTCCTTTATTTCCTGCAAAGCACATGATATCTTTTTACCCTTGCCGGTCAAATAAAGCCACTTGATCTTTTTGTCCGGCTTTATTTCTATTAACTCATTATTGGCCAACGCCTTGATCGTATCTCTGAGATAGGTGAGCGAGCCGCTTATTTTGCGACTCAATTTTTCACAATAACAGCATCGTCTTTGGCAATTACTAATGGCTATTAAGATTTCATTCCA
>QNBN01000237.1 GCA_003645695.1 Spirochaetota bacterium
AATGAGCTTTCAAATCTGGAAGTGGAATCATTTCCATACCATTCTGGTACAGTTTTAGGATCATATGTTACAACTCTGGAAAAAGGAGATATAATTTGGCCTATAATATTATCCTATTATTATAGTGATGATATTGTTGAGGGATATCAAATTATAAAAAAAATATATGATTACCTTGGCAGTATTCTTAAAAAAGAAGGAGACATCAAATCTGTCTGCTTAAACCTAAATAGCTTTTACCTTGAAAATGACCTTAAAGGTGATTTTACAATAATTAAGATATCTGGTTCTGATGTAGTATATACGTCACTCGGCAATAACTATGCTATCTATTTGAAAGGTGATGAGAAAGAGGTAAAGGATCTGGATCTTGGGCTACCCCAACTTGGAGGAAAAAAAGATAATTTTGAAGAGCTCTTAAGGACAGCAGATATTAAGTTTAAAAGTAAGGATATTTTTATTGCAATGCCTTCGAATGCAAAAAAAATCAGAATAGATGATCAAACAATGGATGCTGTAATAAGAAATTATCTACTGGATTATAGAAATGATTATGAGAAAATGGCTAATGAGTTGAACAATATTTTGAAGTCTTCTTTTAGAAAAGATAGGAAAATGGAAGAAACAGGATTCATTGGATTAAGATTTGTTTAATGATATTGGTATATTGATTTAACTTGTCTATAATTATCTTGACTATTTAAAAAAATATAGTTACAATATTTATAGAATTAAGGCTTTTATTTGTACTCAGAAGAGTCGCTGTGCCGACTCTTTTTTTATTAGTAAACGCCTGCTGAACGATCTCGTGAAAATAATTAGAGTAAATGTTGAGTTTTTTGAAGTGTATGAAGCCAATAATAAAATGTAATTAAAATTGCATTTGTACCGGTTAACTTCGTAATATTTGCACTGTTACGAGTTATCACTTTTGTTTCAATATAGGCAATTTTTATTTTACTATAAAAACTCAAAGTTTGCCACAATTAGTTTATTGTATAAAATCAATAACAAGTGCTATGCTCTCATATTTTACTAATTGTCTCAGAAATGCAGGCAATCAAAGTTTTATGGATTCTATATTAAGGTAAATGAAATGTGGTTGAAAGATATTATAATGAATGAGCTTATTAAGGTTGTGAAACCTCTTTATATAAAGGTTGTTGAATTGCTGGTAAAAGAAAATAAAAGTGGCCTTTCAATAAACGTTGTTATTGAAAAGGATGGTGGAGTTACCATTGACGACTGTGAGAAAGTTACAAGACTGTTGAACGATAGACTGAGCATGCTTCAAGAATTAGAGGTTGAAAATTATAGATTGCAGGTTTCATCACCGGGTTTATCTAGGGTCTTTAAGAAAAAAGATGAGTACAACATTTTTAAATCAAGGAATGTAAAGATAATATTGAAAGAGCCTCTTACCAGTAATAGTGAAAAATCAGTGAATAATTTAACTGACAGTTTAATATATGAAGGCACCCTTCTTGGATTGGAGGATGATATAGTAAAGATTAGAGATAATAAAGACAGGATCGTTGAGATTCCTTATGATAAAATACAGAAAACCAAACTAAATGGATAATCATGGAGGCATTAAAGTGAGTGATTTTTCAGAAGCAGTAAAAGAACTTGTCGCTGATAAGGGTATATCAGAAGAACTGGTATTAAAAACAATTGAAATGGCGTTGTTGGCAGCATATAAGAAGAAGTTTGGAACAACATCTAATGCTGAGACAGTCATTGATACGGATAACCATACAATTAGAATATACTCAAGAAAAACCATAGTGGATAATGTCAAGGATCCGACTTTTGAAATATCGTTGGAAGAGGCAAAAAAATATCACAAGGATGCAGAGATAGGAGATGAACTATTAATTGAGGTAAAGCCCGAGGATTTTGGAAGAATTGCAGCTCAAACAGCAAAGCAGGTTGTTAGGCAAAGGTTGAAGGAGATAGAAAAAGATGTTGTTTATAACGAGTATAAGCAGCGTGAAGGGGAGATGATAGTTGGATATTATCAGCGAGAAAGGGGAGGTAATATATACGTAAATCTTGGTAAAGCTGAGGGGATACTATCCAAATCTCAGCAAAGCCCAAGAGAGCACTACAAACTTGGGGATAGGATCAAAGCCCTACTCCTTGAAGTGAGAAAAGATCCAAAGGGGCCGCAAATAATTCTTTCAAGGAGCCATCCGGAGTTTGTAAAGAAAATATTTGAACTGGAAGTACCAGAAATAGCCGATGGTACAATAGTAATAAAGAATATAGTCCGTGATCCGGGTTATAGAACTAAAGTAGCGGTATACTCCCCAAGGGATGAAGTGGATCCGGTTGGGGCGTGTGTTGGGTTGAAGGGAATTAGAATTCAGGCAATTGTAAGTGAATTAGAAGGAGAAAAGATAGACATAGTCAGATGGGACCCAGATATAAGAAAATATATAGCAAATGCTATGAATCCAGTTAAAATACAGAGAATAATCATAACGGATGAAGATAAGAAAGAGGCTATAATAGTTGTTCCCGAAACTCAGCTATCAATTGCTATTGGTAGACAGGGTCAAAATATCCGTCTGGTCTCTAAGCTGGTAGGATGGAAACTTGATGTAATAACTGAGAAGGAACTGGGAAAATCTGAGTATGCGGAATATGCAAGAAAAGCTATAAATCAGCTATTCGGTGAGGTTAACGAAGAGGAAGAAGAGGAAGTAGTTACGCTTAGGGATATTCCTGGAATAGATGAGAAAACTTTAAAGCTTTTAGAAAAGGCAAACTTAATTAATATAGGTGATATAATAGACAAAACTGTTGATGAACTGGCCTTAATAGAGGGGATGGATAAAGAAAAAGCAAAAAATCTCATAAAGGTAATTTCTGAAAATGTTGAGGTGGTTGAAGAGGAAGAGGTGGTTGAAGGGGAAATTGCTACAAATGATGAAGCTGAAGAGGAGGTTGAATACTATCAATGTCCTAACTGTGGGGCGAAAATTACCGAGGATATGGAGAATTGCCCATCCTGCGGGGTTGAATTAGAGTTTAAGGATGATAGTGAAGAAAACGATAATGAAAATGATTCAGAAGAAAGTGAATAGTAAATAAAAGCGTGATTTTAATAAACTAAAACATTACTTAAAATATTATATTAAAACCTCGACATTTTAATGAATATTTGTATATTTATAATGATTAAAAAAGTTGATGAAAACAGAAGATAAGTTTTTTAAGTTAATTTATTTATGAGGTATAAGATGAGAGTACATGAGCTTGCCAAAAGCCAGGGGCTTGAGACGAGAGAATTGATTAAAATGCTTGATAACTTAGGTATAAAGAATAAGAAATCTGCTAGTCTTCTTTCTGACGATGAAATAAAAAAAGTAAATAAGTATATTGAGGAAGAGAAACAGGATAAACCAGCGGTAGCATTGATTAAAAAAAAGCCAAAAAGAGCAGAGGAAAAGCATAAAAAAGTTGTAATAAAGAAAAAAAAGGTTGTTATCGTTAAAAAACCGCATAAGGCTGAGGAAACAGAGGAAAAAACCGAATCTGCTGAATCTCAGGTTGAAAAAAAAGAACCTGAGGCTAAGATAGGTGAAAGAGAAGCCCCGCGTGAAAAAAGGAAAGAAGCTCAAAAGAGAACAGAAATAAAGGAAGAAAAAGTAAAAACTGCAGGAGAAACCTCAAAACATGAGGAGAAAAAATCTATATACAGGCTAAAGGAGAAGAAAAAAAAGGAAGAGGAGGATAAGAAGGAGGCCATATCTAAAAAGGTAGGTAAAGATAAAAAGCGTTATAGTTTTAAGAGCGAGAGAAAACTTGAAGAAGAGGAAGAGGCTCATCTTGATAAACTTCTACAGCAGAAGAAAAAGGCACAGCCAGTTCAAGCCAATCCTGTACCAAAGGAGATTGAAATACTAGAAACAATTACAGTCGGTGATTTAGCCAGAAAGATGAATCTTAAGGCAAGTGAGCTTATATCAAAGCTAATATCTCTTGGAGTTATGGCCAGGATAAATGATCAGATAGATGCTGAAACAGCAACTCTGGTAGCTGCCGAATATGGATGCAACACAAAGGTAATATCTCTGTTTGATGAAACTGTTATTGAAGAGGAAGAGGACAAGGAGGAGGATTTGGAACCAAGGCCTCCTGTTGTTACAATAATGGGGCACGTAGATCATGGTAAAACAAAGCTCCTTGATGCTATCAGAAATAGTAATGTTGTTGACACCGAGAGCGGTGGTATTACACAGCATATAGGTGCATATAAAGTGAATGTTGACGAAAAAAAAATAGTTTTCCTTGATACTCCAGGCCATGAAGCATTTACAATGATGAGGGCGCGAGGTGCCCAGGTTACGGATATTGTAATTCTGGTGGTGGCAGCAGATGACGGAGTAATGCCTCAGACAATAGAGGCTATCAGCCATGCTCGTGAAGCTAATGTTCCAATTGTAGTAGCAATAAATAAGATTGATGTAAGCGGTGCAAATCCTGATAGAGTTAAAAATGAGCTTGCTGAAAGGGGAGTAGTACCTGAAGAGTGGGGCGGAGATACTCTCATGGTGGAAGTATCTGCTTTAAAGAAGGTAGGTATAAAGGATCTTCTGGAGGCGATTCTATTACAGGCTGAGATGCTGGATCTAAAGGCGAATCCCAACAGGAGAGCTAAGGGAACTATAATAGAATCGAAAATTGAAACAGGCAGAGGAATTGTTGCAACTGTGCTTATAGAAACTGGCACCTTGCACCTTCAGGATCCCTTTGTTGCAGGAATATATCCTGGAAGGGTAAGGGCTATGTTCGATGAAAATGGAAGACCTGTAAGAGAAGCTCTTCCCTCGGATCCTGTGGAGGTAATAGGATTTACCGGATTACCGGATGCAGGAGACCCATTCCAGGTTACGAAAAATGAAAAAGAAGCAAAACAAATTGGCCAAAAACGGCAGGAGCTGAAAAGATTAGAAGCATCGAAAAATGTTAAAAAGGTTACTCTTGAAAATCTGTATGAACAGATTAAGGAAGGTGAGATTCAGGAACTCAAAGTTATAATAAAAGCGGATGTTCAGGGGTCTGTTGAAGCGTTGAAGGATGCTCTTGAAAAACTATCTACCGATCAGGTAAGATTGAATTGTATCCATTCTGGAGTTGGTGCAATAAATGAAACGGATATTATTCTTGCCTCCGCTTCACAAGCTATAGTAATAGGGTTTAGAGTTAGACCCAATAACAGAGCGGCTGAGCTTGCTAAGAAGGAAAAAGTTGATATTAGAAGGTACAGCATTATCTATGATGTAATTGAAGATGTAAAATCTGCTATGGAA
>QNBN01000238.1 GCA_003645695.1 Spirochaetota bacterium
CAGAGATTGCATTTACCATGGGTTTGACACTTGGTTTTACGTTCCAACAATGGCTGTCATGCATCCGATCCTTGATCCCTCTTCTTTACTGATGCTATCAAAGCAGTTTCAACTATTGCAGCAATGAAAAGAATCGGAAGCGAATAATGAATGTATATATTGATTGTATTGTTGAATGATAATTCATGAGCCAAATTACTTGGGTTTAGATGTGCAAAGTTTAATTTATGTAGTAATTTTTGAATTGAAAACTTAATTGAAACAAAACCGGTTATGATAGTAGCTATTATTTCGAGAATTGCAACGGGATTAAGCAAAACCAAATTGTAGTGCTTTTCCCCTGATATATAAGAAATTGAAACTCCAAGATTTATCCCTAGCCACAATAAAAGAAATACTGGCAAAAGAGGAATAAATTCTGATATCAGTATCAAGAAAAGCGAGAGACTGTTAAAAAAGATAATCAAGCCAAATAAAAGGTATAATCTTATTCCTTTAGCCATTAGCTTTCTTAGATTTTTGGTAATCCAGATTGGATAGGTTAAAAGCAGTTTTATGTTGTATTTATAAATAATAGGCGCTGAGAAATACCCTATAAAAAAAGATAATATAGCTATTAAGATTATGATTAAATTTAACATATTCTTTTTATTTTAGAATTTAGATTAAATTATTATCTGTAAAAATTAAGTGGTTCAATAATTACAAAATATTTTATTGAATATGTATTAAAATTTAGCTTATAAATTATTATAAAGTTTCTAATTTTGAAAACCATTTACTTAGAATAAAAGCTTTAGGGATAATTTTAACAATTCGCTTTTACTTGACCGGTTAGTGGTAGGTTAGTATTTTCTTTTGAAATATGTCAAGGGAAAAGAATAATACAAAACCAATAGCGGTTTTTGATTCCGGTGTAGGAGGATTAACTGTTGCCGCTGCAATTAAAAGATTGCTACCCAATGAATCAATTATTTACCTGGGAGATCTTCTCCATCTCCCATATGGCTCTAAATCTACAGAAGCTATAATAGAGTTTACTGACATTGCTGTTGATTTTCTAGTGAATCAGGATATAAAACTTCTTACAATTGCATGTAACACATCAACTTCAGTAGCTCTTGATTTTATTAGGAGTAAGGTAGAAATACCTGTGGTAGGTGTTATTAGACCAGGGGCAGAAGCAGCGGTTAGAGCAACACAAAATAATAGAATAGGTGTGATAGGAACGAAAAGAACTATTGAAAGTGATGCCTATAAAAAGGAGATAGAAAAAGTAAGTGCCCAAACCAATAGAAAAATAGAAGTTTACCAGAAGGCCACACCACTTCTTGTTCCTCTAATAGAAGAAGGATGGAAAGACCATTTTGTAACCGAATTAGTGTTAAGGGAGTATCTTAATTATTTTGAGGATAAAAAGATAGATACTCTTGTGCTTGGATGTACTCATTATCCTTTAATCAAGAATACAATAGGGTCATTAATGCATGATGTTAAAGTTGTGGATTCGGCAGAAACCACATCTTTAAAAGTAAAGGAGCTTCTCGTGAAAAAGAAGTTGTTAAGCGAAGAAGAAGCTGATTATAATTATTCTATCTATTTAACTGATTATACGGATACCTTTGGCGAGCTGGCAAAACTAATTATTGGAAATGGCAAAAATGAGATAAATGATAAGATAAATATTATATCTCTGGAATTCAGCAGAGGTAAGAGTTCGTATAATCTAATTTAAGGTAATTCTGGAGAATCAGACAGTTTAGGAGGATTGATGAAGCTGAACAAAAAAATCTGGATATTAGTTATTTTGATGCTTTTTTCATCTATTGGTATAAATGCTGAAGTAATAAATGGGATTGCATGCAAGGTGGACGATTCAATTATTACCATCCACGAGTTTAATGTTGCATACCAGAATGCTTTGAATAAGAGCCTTGCGCTTGGGAAAAAGCCACCAAGTAAAAAACAGGTAATGGAATCACTTATTGAGAAATTGCTGATTGAAGAAGAAGCGAAACAGAGAGGTGTCGTTGTTACGGATGAAGAGATAAATGATATTATCAGTAAAATTAAGAATGAAAATAGATTGACTGATAAAAAGTTCCGGGAAGAGTTAAAGAGGGAAGGATTAACTATTGAAGGATTGAAAGAGGATTACAGATTAAATATTTTAAAGAATAGATTGATAAATCAGATGATTTCTGAAATGGGATATAAGGTTTCAGAGGATGAGATTAAAAAGTTTTACAATGACCCGAAAAATAAAAAGTATTTTCTTCTTCCGCCTATAGTAAAACTATCTGAAATTTTCATAAAAGTTCCTGAGAATCTCTCTTTTAAGGATCAATTATCTCTGAAAAATAAGGTTGTCGCCATATATAACGAGGCAAAGGAAACATCAAACTTTATAAAGCTTATTGAAGAGTACTCAGAAGACCCGAAAAAGAACGAGAATCACGGAGAACTAGGATCGTTCAGCATTCAGCAACTTGCCATGTGGATTGGAACTGATAATGCTGAAACGGTTTTCTCATTGGATAAGGGAGATATTGTACCTCCAATAAGATTACCTGAAGGCTACTATATATTTAAAATTGAAGATAAAAGGGATAGAAGAGTTTTATCTCTTGAAGAAGCTCATGATCAGATAAAGAGCTATCTCTTAAAAAAGAAGGGTGCAGAAATCTTCGATAAATGGATAGCTGAGAAAAAGAAAAGTAGCTATATACAATACTTAATTGAAATGGAGTAAAAATTGGGGTCAAGGAGAAGTGCCAGAATAATAGCGCTTCAAGCTCTTTATCAGATTGATATTTGCAATAGGCCTGTTGAGGAAGTATTGAGTTTTGATTGGCTTGATAAGCAGTACAATGAGGATGCTATTGCCTTTTCAAGGGAACTTGTAAAAGGTACCATAGAACATTTAGGATTTGTAGATGAAAAAATTAGGAACCAGTTAGAACACTGGGACCTTGAGAGGCTCTCCTATATTGATAGATCTATCCTGCGTTTTTCAACCTATTCAATATATTTTCAGGATGATGTACCGGACACAGTAGTGATAAATGAAGCTGTTGAACTAGCAAAGATATTTGGTACAGATGATTCCTACAGATTTGTTAATGGAGTACTTGATGGAATCCGTAAGGAAAAGATTAAAAACCTGGAAAAGTAGGATTCAGGTCCTCTTTAGTGAAATTGTTAAAATCATGAAGGGGAAGAAATGGATACTTCAGTTAGCTTCTATAGCGCTAGTTCTTATACTGAGTTTAATCATCTATATAAAGGTAAGCTCCAGAGGTGGTTATCAAACTGTTAAACCGTATAGAATACAAAAGTTAAATGAGGCTATCAATCAGTATAGATTAGGAAACTACCTCAGAGCTGAGATGATCTTTAACAGTATTGCACAGGAAAGTAAAGATAAAAACGATGCATCCATTGCAGCTATATATCTGGGTAACATAATGGTAAAAAAAAATCAATTTGAAAAAGCCATTGAATACTACCGTGAAGCCTGGAAAAATAAAGCAATGGCAAAGTTTGCATACTACAATTCGGCTATTGTTGAACAAAGAAGGGGAAATATAAACAAGGCTATAAGGAATGCAAAGGTGGCATTAAAATACGATGTACAATTTGTTGAAGCAAACCTCTTGCTTGGAAATCTTTACTATCTTAAAAGGGATTATAATTCTGCCATTAAAGTTTATGATAAATATCAGTATAATCCTATTTTTTTATATAATAAAGCTGCAACATATTTAATGCTTGGTGATGTGAATTCGGCAGAAACTCTTTTTTTAACATTGGTAACGAGAAAAGACACAGAGAAGGTTATTAAAGGTCTTTCATACTATGAACTGGGGAATATCTATATTAAAACATCTCCGAAAAGATCCTCTTTTTATTATTATCAGGCTTTCAAGCTTTTCAATCAAAATGATGACCTTCTATACAATTCTTTGATAATGATGGCAAAGTCCGGAGATTTTGTAGGTGCTTCAAAGCTTATCTTTGATATGGATATTGATAAGTTTTTATCCAATAATGAGAAAATTGCACTAAGCTACATCCTGTTGAAATCAGGAAGGTATAAAAAGGCGTTGGATTTATTATTACCTCTGGATGGAAATAATACTGATGCATATATCCTTTTAGGTGATATTAGTTTACAAAAGGGTGATTTTAAGAGTTCCGAGCTCTATTACTGGAAGGCTCTTAAAATAGCAAAAGGTATTAAAGAAAAAATTGCGATTTATGGTCGCCTGATATCGATGTATCAGGAATTGGGCATGCTTGATAAAGCTGTTTCAATTTGCGGTAGCATTGATGATAAAGATATTAAGAGAAATTTTACAATTAAGGTAGCCTGTGCAAAAACATACTTCCAGAAAAAAGAGAATGATAAAGCATTGGGTTTGATGTTAGAAGCCTCAAATATGGCTGATGATGAAAGATCAAAGTTATTCAAATTGGCATCGATTTATTATAGATATGGATATGACAACAATACCCTGAGGATACTTTATAAAATACATAATCTCTACCCTGATGATTACAGGTCTCTTCTGGGAATCTCGAAAATCTTTACACAAAATGGACAAAAAGAACGTGCTCTTGAAAAATTAGATATAATTGCGGAAAGATGTAAAGACCTCGGTATATATTATGAAGCTCTTATTCTAAAGGCAGAGAATACAAAAAAAGATATAGCTGAAAATATCTATAAAGCTCTAATAAAAGATTTCCCATACAGGTATGAAGCTTACTATAATCTTGCAAGGTTATATCTGGAGGAAAAACGCTACAAGGAGTCGAGCGAGTTGATTGATAGATTAATTGAGGGGGAGATTAAAATACCAGATAGAGAAAGATTGTACTCCTTTGTTATTAAAGGAATTGCAAAATACAATCTTGGTAATGAGAATGAAGCTTATAACTCACTGGTGAAAGCGATAAATATAGAACAGGGCAATGATCTAGCGAGGGTAAACTTAAATATCCTAAAGTCTATCAATAAATAGGTAAATAAGTGTGGAATGGCAGCACCCACAGACGTCATTCCCGACTTGATCGGGAATCTTACAATGCTTTATTTAACGGAAAAGGTCATTCCCGACCTGATCGGGAATCTTACAATGATTATTACTTAACAATGGGTGTGGATTCCCGCTTTCGCGGGAATGACAGAAGAAGTATGGGAATGACAACGCCCTCAACTGTCATTCCCAGCTTGACTGGGAATCTTGCAATGCTTTATTTAACGGAAAACGTCATTCCCGACTTGATCGGGAATCTTGCAATGATTTATTTAA
>QNBN01000239.1 GCA_003645695.1 Spirochaetota bacterium
CACCTCTTTAATAATAATCGAGGAATACGGATTAATCGCTACACTTTTATCTGTCGTAATGAATATTCTAATTACGGGAGGAATATTTTCTATTTCCAGTATTATACAAAAGATACTTGGAGAGAATGGAACAAGGGCATTGAGCAAAATCACAAATATACTTCTTGCAGCAATTGCTGTAATGATGGTAAGACGAGGACTAATAAGTCTTCTTGGGTAAGATTTAATCTTATTATAATTACATTGTTAGCTTGCCTATTTTTCTAAACAAAAATATGGAGTAAAAAATGTCAGAGCAATTAAACAAACTGATGAAAAGGGGAAATGATTTTTTAGGGACATAACTACCTTTAACACCCGTAAGGGCACTGGAAAATAAAGGCATGGTAAACTTTGGGAAGCTTCAGTTAGAGATATTAAAAAAATTGGATGCGTGAAAGATAGATAGAACACAAGCTCAGTATGAGGTTGAAAAATACCGGATAGTAGTATCAGTTAAAAAAGTAGAAAAGGATGGAGGCATTGATTTTGTTTCTCTAATGGCCGGCCAAAGCGCTGGGCTTGTAAGAGATATTAAGCCTATCAAAGAAATTATCAGAGAAATAATGGAGGATATGGAGGACGAATATTAAAAGGTAAAAGGTATACTCTGCTAATGCTGAATTGTCATTCTGGGAGTTCAATTGTATAAAATTAAAAATAGCAGGGGATTGTGAACGAAGGGCATTTTTTAGAAGGAATATTATATAAGGACTTAAACTCTAATCAAAGCGTTTTAACAAGGATTCCATCAATAAACAGTTTTCCATCTTGCTTATCATAATCCCTGTATATACCAAAAACTTCTATTTTCTGCCTATTTTCTAGATAATACTTGCCGTGTAACTTAACATGAGCTATTCCGGCAATGGTATCTTCATTGATATAATTCACAAGAAGATCAAATTCTACACCATTCTTGATTTTTACAAGATTTGCTATTCTCCCATCCCAGAGCACATAAACCCCTTTGAAAGCAACTGGATCTTTTGTAATTTCGTGAAATCCTGGATTATAATCTATCGAAAGAGGATCCAGTGGTTCAATAAACCTATACAGAACTTTGAACTTCTCTTTAACCAGTGGAAGGGCGTTTGAATACATTATTTTATTTAAAAGGATAATAGCCTGATTTGTTTTATTTTTATAAATCAGCTTCTTCACTTTGACAAAACTGTTCCTAAGCTCCTTATCATCAAAATAGTAAAGCACTTTTTCTGCATCTTCCGATGCTAATTTTTGATTTGGGGGTAATTCCACCTGCTTTAATCTCGCAGCCTCCGGGAAAATCTTATTTAACGTCCTCTCATAGAGGGGTGAAACATAAAAAACAAGCCCCAGAATAACAACAAAGATTAATACAGATACCCCCACAATATAGGGTTTCAATCTAGTAAAAAATGGAGGCCTCATCGAAAAAAAATCCTCAGCTTTTGATTGTTCAATAAACTCATTGATATTCTCTGACATCCTGAGTTTCTGAAGAGCTTTTTT
The DNA here is from genome assembly GCA_003645695.1 of Spirochaetota bacterium. Classification (GTDB taxonomy): domain Bacteria; phylum Spirochaetota; class B62-G9; order B62-G9; family B62-G9; genus B62-G9. The sequence continues at coordinate 1,534 of QNBN01000239.1, forward strand.
AATCTTTCTCTCAAGAGGGTGCTTTTTAAGAATTTCTCCCCACAACCCTATTGCATCCTCTACCCTCTCATCCTTTAGGTATATATAGGAAAGCCCTTTTAATAGGTCAACATTACCCTCATTATGAATAAGACCACCCCTGAAATATCTCCTGGCTCCATCTATATCGCCAGTCTTTAATGATGAATATCCTAGATATAGATATACTTTAGGCTCAGTTCTACCCTCCCTTAATGCCTTCTCTAAATGATAAATTGCCTTTAGATACTGTTTTTTTCTATAATACTTTAAACCCCTTTTAATTTCAGGATTTGATTTTTTGTGTTTTTTTTTGCTTTTCAACTATACCTCTGTATTACAATACAATTTTGTTTTTTACCATTAAATACAGAAAACAATATCAAGCTCTTTCTATATATTCACCCGTTCTTGTATCGATTTTGATTTTATCTCCCTCATTTACAAAAAGTGGTACCTGGATTTGAGCCCCTGTTTCAACCGTTGCTGGTTTATATGCGGCTGTAGCAGTATCTCCCTTAACACCGGGTTCTGTATGTGTTACCTCTAAAATAACAAAAGTTGGCAACTCAATTGATATTATTTGATTATCGTAGAAGTCCACATCAACCTCTTCACCTTCTTTAAGGAACTTGAGCTGATCTTCAACAAAATTATTTGGTACTTGCTCCTGCTCATAGGTCTCCAAATCCATAAATACTGCACTATCCCCATCATTATAGAGATACTGCATCTTTCTTTTTTCAATAAATACATCCTCTACCTTTTCAGTAGATCTAAAGGTCTTATCAATTATAGTATTTTTTGTTAGATTTCTTAGCTTAGCCTTTACAAAAGCCCCACCTTTACCTGGCTTTGTATGCTGGAAATCAAGAACCGCAAAGAGATCTCCATTCACTTTAATTACAACCCCTCGCCTCAGATCATTTGCCGTTATCAATTTTATACCCTCATTTATCCATGATTTTTTACTAAAGTTTATTTATATGACTATTAATTGTCAACTTCTTTGTCCCGGCGACTATGATATCTCAACTAAATCGTATTCCATGCTTCCTAAGCCTATGGATACAGCATGCCTGATTTGTATCAACGGATCTATCCTGGGATAGGTGAATTCCTGTATTGGTTTTTTATGGTGCCTTTCAAACAAGTCATAAGAAGCCTTTTCAACTGCAACTATATTGTCACCGGCGACAAGGCCAACATCTTCAGCAACAATCTCACTTTTCCCAAGGCAATCACAATCCCTTGTTACATTTATGATAAAATTGATATAAAAAACTCTCCCATTTACAGCATTGATTACACCGGCCGCATGCTCAGCAATCATCTCCTGTAGATCACCCGATTCCCTTCCCCAATCAAACTTAACCGCTCCAAATTGACACACAGCCAAACACTCCCCACAGCCTATACAGTTTTCTTTATGGATATACGCTCTTCCTTCCTCTATAGTAATGGTGTTTTGGGGACACCACTTTATACAGATACCACATCCAGTACATTTACTACGAATGATTTCTGGACTCATAACTGAATGCTGAACTAATTTACCCCTTCTTGAAGAAAGGCCCATTCCAATATTCTTTAAAGCTCCCCCGAAACCAGTTTCAATATGCCCCTTGAAATGTGAAAGCACCACCAGACCGTGCACTTTACCAATCTCTGCAGCAATATTGACCTCTTTATAATGTTTGCCATTGATAGGTATACTAATCTCAGAATCACCGAAAAGCCCATCTGCCATAATAATTGGAACACCCATCTTATCAAATCCAAATCCATGTCGGTAAGCAAGAGCAATATGGTCAACTGCGTTTGACCTTTGTCCTCTGTAAAGTGTGGAAGTTTCGGTTAAAAATGGATAAATCGATTTTTGCTTTAATTTATCAATAACTGTTTTTACAAGAACAGGATGAATAAATGTTTTGTTTCCTTCCTCACCAAAATGAGTCTTTAAGGCAACGTATTCTTTTTTACTAAATTGATCAACCATTCCGCTTTTATCAATTAGCAATTTCAATTTTTTCGATATGGATGATGGATCTTCACCTTCGTTTACAGGTATAAAGAAAACTTTACTCATAACCACTCCCCTAATTTTATTTGTTAAGTCTTGCTATATTTTTTATAATATATATATGAAAAAAAGGTTTATCCATTTCTTTATAACAGTAATAATGGCAATTGTAATGTTTTCTGTTACGGCATTAAAATCCAGAGGAAATATTATACAGATAGAATCACTTGATTACAGTGATAATCATTATAATAGCTTATTGAAAAAATGTGTAGAATCAAAAAACAGAATGCTGAAACATGAAAGATTAGAAAAATATACAGCTCCAGTAATTTACAGATATACTTTAAAACCCTATGAGGATATTTGGACAATTATAGCAAAAACAAGCCTGAATATAGATACCATTGCCACATTAAACAGGATCGACTTTATTGGAATGATTAAGGAAGGTGTAACGGTGTATTTACCAGATACCCTTGGGTTATTTTTTGATTTAACTTCAACAAACAAGGATGCTCTTTCCGAAAAGTATAATGTGAAAGAAGAAAATATTCTAATAATTGATGATCCCATTAATACAGAACAAAAATTGTATTTTGCTCCGGAAGTTGAACTTTCATTTCTTGAAAGAAGCTTTTTAAAAGGGGTTGTGTTTCATTCCCCACTTATGGGGATCGAAAGCTCAAAATTTGGGAATCGAGTTGATCCTTTTATTAATGAAATTGCTTTTCATGGGGGCGTAGATATAGCTGCAGAAGAGGGAAAAAGCGTTAGAGCCTCAAGGCATGGCAAAGTAATTTTTGCAGGAAAATCAAACGGCTATGGAAACCTTGTTATTATACAGCATGAACTTGGTTATTATACCCTATACGGTCATTTAAAAGAAATAAAGGTTGAAAAAGGAAAGCTTGTTGAAACGGGCCAGGAAATAGGTACGGTTGGCTCATCAGGGCGATCGACAGGGCCACACCTGCATTTTGAAATAAGAAGATACAATAAAAAATTAAACCCCGATGACATTCCATTTTTATTACAGCATAAATAGATTTATCGCTCTAAAAATTGTGTGATACTGTCATTTCGAACCTTAATTTCTTTATTAATTAATTAAGGTGAGAAATCTTTAATTACTTAAGTGTAAAATAAATAAAATAATTTTAAAAAGTTAAAATGATAAAAATTTTATTTTTAAAGTAAGTCTATGATTTTAATCCAAAACAAGAAGGGGATTTTTGTAGCCCCTTTTTTTATCACAACATCAAATATTCAATAAATTATATAAAAACTGATTTTTTCTCTTGACAAATTTTTACTTTTGTGCTTATATAATACTCACAAATAAGCCTTGTTTCAGGAGAGCGGAATGCGGTAAAAGCCGCAGCGGTCCCGCCACTGTAACCGGGGATGAAAGCAGCGAAATGCCATTGCTTATGAAAATGCTCTACAGGTTATTTTCATAGGTGAGAAGGTGCTGTGAGTAAATTGATCCGGAAGCCAGGAAACCCTCCTGAAACGGTTAACCTCGAGGAAAGGGAAGGGCATGAAAAACCTCTTATTTGAAACATTTCATTTTTTCCTTCCAAATTCTTTCCTTAAAGAATGTGATAATTCATTGCAGGGCAAAGTATGTTCATTGCCTGTTATAAACCCTTCGTATAATCACATTTAATCACATTCTATGGTTAACCAGGGCTACGGTATTTAAAAACTTTGTTAC
>QNBN01000240.1 GCA_003645695.1 Spirochaetota bacterium
AGGCAAGCTTTGATGATAAATTGTTTTTAAAAATATTTGATATTTTTTCTCCCCGAGATAGGTTATAAATACTTTCAAAAAAGGCAATTACTAATTCCTTAATGTCTTTTCTAAAGAGAACCACTACAGCCACAATTGTTCCAAAATGCAAGAATGCTTCAAAAGCCGCTCCCGGTAAATTTAGTTTTAAGAAATATTTTGCTATTACTAAATGACCGGAACTGCTTACCGGAAAAAATTCAGTCAACCCTTGTATTAGCCCTAATAATATTAATGACATACATTTCCTCTAACTTCTGGATAATTCATCAATCACCATTAAACTTATGTTATTAGCATGGTCTCCAATTCTTTCCAGATTACTTATTAAATCTAAAAAAACAACACCGGATTCGGGATAACAAATGCCTTTGTTTAGCCTGTTGATATGATTATCACGAAGTTCTTTTTCTATTTCATCAATTTCATCTTCTTTTAAGGCTACCTCTCGAGCTGATGCCATATCTCTATTTTTCAATGCCGAGACTGATTTATTTAAAGAAATTTGAACTTTTGAAAACATAAATTTTAGTTCATCTAAAGCTTTTTCACTGAAAGGTAATTTTTCATTTATTTTTTCTTCGGTAAGTTCAGCTAAATTTTCAGCATGGTCCCCTACTCTTTCTATATCATTTACTATATTCATTAAATCGGTTAGCCTTTTTGATTGGTTAGGGCTAAGCGACCGCTGAGATATTAATACTAAATATTTGGTTATCTCCTTTTCTAAAGTATTTACCACCTCTTCTTTTAAATATACGCCTTTCAAAATATTTAGGTCGTTTTGAATAAAAGACATCATCACATCATTTAACATACTTTCCACCATTTCGCCCATCCTGACCAGTTCTTTAGTTGCCTGACTCAAAGCAAGAGATGGTGTATTTAACATATCTTTATTCAGGTAGATAGGTCCTTTCTTGATGATAATTTCTTCACCCGGTAATATTTTAACTATAAGTTTAACAAACAAGGAAAGAAAAGGAAGTAATATTCCTGCATTAATTACATTAAATAAAGTATGAGCGTTAGCGATTTGCCTTGGGATACTTGATGAGGTGAACGATACCAGGTATGCGAATTTGTTTAGAAAGAATAAAAATAGAACAACCCCTCCGATATTAAATAATAGATGGGAAAGAGCAACTCTTTTCCCGGTTATTGAGCTTCCTATGCTGGCAAGTCCTGCGGTAAAACAAGTTCCTATATTACTTCCCAGAATAAGGGGAATTGCTGCTTCTATACCTATTATACCCTGAATGGACATAGCAATTACAATTGCAGTAGTAGCACTACTGCTTTGAATTATAGCGGTAAAGATTGCAGCAACCGCGATACCCAATAAAGGATTGTGAGAAATATTTATTAATAAACTTAAGAACGGTGCATAATTTCTTAATGGTTTTACTGCATGGGACATAGTGTATAAGCCTAAGAATAATATACCAAAACCGAGTAATATTTGGCCAAAATATTTATAGCTTCTTCTTTTGGACAAAAAATTAATGATGAAACCGATACCGATTGCCGGAAGAGCATATTGTTCTAAACGAAAAGACACAATCTGGGCAGTTACGGTGGTACCTATGTTTGCTCCGGCTATTACGCTTACAGCTTGTTTTAAACTTAACAATCCTGCGTTAACTAATCCGATAGTTATAACACTTGTTGCACTACTGCTTTGGATAATGGAAGTTATTAAAGCCCCGGTTGCAACACCCATTACCGGTTTAGTGGTTAAGAATTCCAAGACTTTCTGTATTCTATCACCGGTAACCTTTTGCAGGCCATCACTGAGCAGCTGCATCCCGTATAAAAATAATCCCAGACCTCCCACCATACCAAAGATTAGTTCAGTGGTCATTGAATACCTCCGCCTAAGTTAGTCGTTAGTAAATAGTCGTTAGTATATAGTAAAAAAAGCGAAGAGCGTATTGTGAATAGCAAAAAACGAAAAGCCATAGCTCAAAATTTAAAATTTTAATATATTGCTTTATATATTAATTTCCATCTTTCTCATCTCGCATGCTATATAGCAAAAATAAAAAGATAAAGGAACAAAAACTAAAACTTAAAATTAGGTATTGAGAGAAAAGGTTTTAAGTTTTAAATTATGGTTTTTCGCTTTTCGTTTTAAATTTTTAGCTATATACAGATAACTAAAAACTTGTATTTTGAAACTAACGACTATTCACTATTCACTAACGACTATTTTGCGTCCTTATGCCGCTATGTCCGAAGCCACCTTCTCCTCTTTTGGTTTTATCCAGGGACTCTACAAGCTTAAAATTAGGGAAAAATATTTTTTGAATTACTAATTGAGCTATTCTATCTCCTCTTTGAATAATAAATTCTTCTCCACCTAAATTAATTAATATCACTTTAACAATACCCCTATAATCTGAATCAATAGTGCCCGGAGTATTTAGAACAGTAATTCCGTACTTAAGGGCTAACCCGCTTCGAGGTCTAATTTGCCCTTCATAACCTTCAGGGATCATAATTTTAATCCCGGTAGAAATTAATTTTGTTTTACCCGGCTTTAATACAATATCTAAGGGTTCTGCAGATAACAAATCAACTCCGGAGGAAAATTTACTGGTAGAAATAGGTAAAGGTAAATCTTCGCATCCTTTTACTTTTTCTATTTTTATTTCAATTGTGTTATTCTCCACTATACTAAATCCACTTTTGTTTTATCTGTTTATTTCTTATATTACAACTATCAATATTAATCGTAATTTTCATCTTTTTTATTAATGTCATTTTCTACAATATTATTTTCATCCCTATCTATTTTTCTTAGGTCAATTCTACCCTGACTGTCAATTCCGATACATTTAACCAATATACTATCATTTACTCTAACCACATCTTCAACTCTTCCTATACGTTTATGCGATAATTTAGAAATATGGACTAATCCTTCTTTACCGGGGAATATTTCCACAAAAGCACCGAAATTAGTTGTCCTGGTTACCTTCCCTTCATATGTTTCCCCCACTTTAGCCTCTCTCACCATATCTTCAATCATCTTTTTTGCTTGTTTCAGTGATTTTCCATCCGGTGAAGATATGAATATTTCTCCGTCATCTTTAATATCGATAGAGGCACCGGTCACTTCTATAATCCTTTTAATATTCTTTCCGCTGGGTCCGATTACCATGCCAATCTTAGTCGGATCAACGTTTATAACGGATATTTTTGGTGCATAGTCAGATAATTCTTCTTTAGGCTTTGATATTATTTTATTCATTTTATCAAGAATATATAATCTTGCTTCTTTTGATCTCTGTAAGATATTTTGCATTGCTTCTTTTGAGATACCCGCAATTTTCAAATCCATCTGAATAGCAGTAATACCCAGACTGCTTCCGGCAGCTTTAAAGTCCATATCTCCATAATGATCTTCTATTCCTAAAATATCAGTTAATATTTCTACATTTTCGTCTTCTTTTACTAATCCCATAGCAATTCCAGCTACAGGTCTTTTTACGGGAACTCCGGCATCGAATAAGGATAGACTCCCCCCGCAAACGGAAGCCATAGAAGAGGAACCATTTGATTCTAAAATTTCAGAAACTATACGAATGGTGTAAGGGAATATTTCTTCCGAAGGAATTAAAGCTTTTAAGGCCATTTCCGCTAATGAGCCATGCCCGATTTCTCTTCTTGATTGACCTCTTCTTGGGCTTACTTCGCCAACACTAAAAGGTGGAAAATTGTAATGCAAGTAAAATCTTTCTGAGGATTCTTCTTCCAGGGTATCTATAAATTGTCTGTCTTTTATCGTTCCCAGGGTGGTAACAGCTAAAGCTTGTGTTTGCCCTCTGGTAAATAATGCACTCCCATGGACTCGAGGAAGCACCCCGACTTCACAAGTAATAGAGCGTATCTCATCTAATTTTCTCCCGTCTACTCTTATCTTTTCTTTAATTATCAAATTACGGACAGCTTCTTTACAGGCATTATCGTACACATTTTTCAAAAGAGGTAAATTATCTTCCTCGATAGCTAATTTTTCAATAATCTGGTTAAAAATATCTTTTAGTAAATCTTCTCTTTCCTTTTTTTCATTTATACAGATAGCTTCTTTAATTTTATCACCGTAGAGATTTTTAATTTCTTTAAGATAATTGTCTGTTAATTCTTCTGATTCTGAATATTGTCTTTCTTCCTTTGTATTAGATTTTCCCAAAATATCTGCCAGTTTTTCCTGGCCTTCAATGATTGTTTTAATTGCTTCCTGAGCAATACCAATTGCTTCTAATATAGTTTCTTCAGGTACTTCTTTTGCTTCACCTTCCATCATTATGATTGAATCTTTTGTACCGGCTATAATTAAGTTTAATTCGGTATTCTCTAATTCTTCAGGACTGGGATTAACTATAAATTTCTTTTCTACCAATCCAATCCTTACACCTCCTATGGGACCCTGGAAGGGGATATCCGATATCCATAAAGCCGTAGAAGCTCCTATCATAGCCAGAATATCCGGTAAATTTTTTTGATCGTACGACAAAACGGTAGCAATAACTTGAACATCGTTTTTGTATCCCTTGGGGAACAAAGGTCTTAATGGACGATCAATAAGTCGTGAAGTTAATATCGCATTTTTGCTTGGTCTACCCTCTCTTTTGAAAAAACCACCAGGAATTTTACCGGCAGCGTAGAATTTTTCTTCATAATCTACCATTAAAGGGAAAAAGTCTATCCCTTCCCGTGGTTCTTTGGAAGAATTTGCTGTTACCAAAACAACAGTCCCCTCGCAACTAACTACAATTGAACCAGCTGCCTGCTTAGCGATCTTGCCCGTTTCCATACTTATTATTTTACCATTTAAATTAATTTTTATTTCTTTACATCCTAACATTAAATATTTATCTTCCTCCTTTTTTTAACTAATAAATCATTTTTATTAGTTAAAAACGATTTATATTTTGATTTTTTATAGTAATTTTCTTTTTCTGTAAGCCCTAATTCGTATCTCGTATCCCCGTTTTCACGGGGACAATTCTTGTGAATTGTATCTCGTTAAGACAGTTAACTTGAGAACTAGATTAATTTGTATCTCGCATCTTGTATTTAATACTAACGACTATTCACTATTCACTAACGACTAATTTATTATTTTCGTAAATTTAATGATTCAATAACTGTTCGGTATTTATTAATATCCTTGTCTTTGAGATAATTTAACAATCTTCTTCTTTTCCCTACCATCTTTAA
>QNBN01000241.1 GCA_003645695.1 Spirochaetota bacterium
CAATGCAAGAATTCTATTTAAAAAGGAGTATGGTAAATACTATATAGCAGATGGAGTTGGAAAAATTATAAACATCAATGACTTAGAATAAATTATCCAAGTTGGCTGACCTTTAAAAAAGCGATAATAAACTCCGATAATTCTTTATAAACGGAATCTCTATTGAGTTGATTTTTTAAATAATCTATCTGATATATTTTCCAGCACAATGCATTGCAAACGAGGTTGTAATACAAAACGAAAATAAACGCATCTGTCTGTTTTGTTATCATTTCTTGTGCTCATGAACTTTCAATCGATATGTAGGTCAAAAAGCCATAAGCGAAAGAAACCAGATGAAAGTGTGTAATTGCTACCTTGCAAAAACAATTCTGATAATTAACAAAACCCAGAAGCTGTTCTGAGTCTTTGATGAATACTTCAATGCCCTACCATATTTCGTAAGAAGTAATAACATTTTGAACTGTGAATTAAGATATTAACTTTTTGATGGCCATTAAATCTATAAAAATACTCGCTAAATTATAAACAATTTATATGGACTGTCAATATTCATTTAAGTAAATTAGAAATGAGAGAATTACAGTATTGCATTGAATATAAAAATTTTTGTATTCTGATAATAAAAATTCTTTTTATAGGAGGATAATATGAAACATTATGATATTCTTATAATAGGAGGGGGACCTGCTGGACTTACAGCTGCAATTTCTGCTAGAAATACATACCCGGATAAGAAAATTGCTTTGATAAGAAGAGAAAAAATAGCATTAATACCATGCGGGATACCTTATATATTTGGAACTCTGGAAAAAATTGAGGATGATATACTTCCTGATGCTCCATTAGAAAAAAATAATGTTGATTTAATTATCAACGAAGTAACAGGCTCTAAAGATAATACTGTTATTCTAAAAAACGGTGAAGAGGTTTCTTTTGATAAATGTGTATTAGCAACTGGCTCAAAACCTGCGGTACCTCCAATTCCTGGGATAGATAAAGATGGAGTTTGGTTTGTTAAAAAGAATATAGAATATTTAAGAAATATGAAAGAGGTCTTAAATAGTGCTAAAGAAATTGTTATTATTGGAGGTGGATTTATAGGAGTTGAACTTGCAGACGAGCTTGCGAAAAAGGGAAAGAAAATAACAATAGTTGAGATGCAGGATTCATTATTGCCTACAGCTATGGATAAAGAGTTTGGAGATATGGCTTTAGAGGTTATAAAAGATAAAGGTATTAATGTATTATGTAATACCAGAGTTAAAGAAATAACTGGAAGCAAGTCAGCCGATGGAGTCATATTAGATAACAATAACAAATTAAAAGCCGATGCAATCGTAGTTAGTGCTGGCTATAAACCAAATTTAGAGATAGCTGAAATGTTTGATATTGATGTTGATCACAAATATGGCATTAAAGTAGATGAATATCTCAGGACATCTCGAGAAGGTATATTTGCAATTGGAGACTGTGTAAGAAAGAGATGCTGTTTTACTGGAGATTATACAAGTATAATGCTTGCATCCACTGCTATGGCTCATGGAAGATTGGCGGGCTCGAATTTATATGACATCAAAGTTGTAAAGGGATTTCAAGGAACATGTGGGACATTTTCTACAAAAATTGGGAATATAGCTTTTGGGGTAGCAGGTCTTACTGAAAAGCAAGCGAAAAAGGTTGAATTAAATTATGTAGTCGGGTATAACGAAACTGTGGACAGGCATCCTGGAAAATTACCTGGGGCTAGTAAGATATATACAAAACTTATATATTCAAGATATTCACATATACTCTTAGGAGCCCAGATAAAAGGAGGGGATTCCATTGGAGAAATGATCAACATGTACTCAGTTATTATACAAAATAAAATGACGGATATGGAGATAAATTCCATGCAAATAGGGACACATCCACTCTTAACTTCATCCCCAGTTGCTTATCCTGTAATTAATGCAACAGTAGACGCCATAATGAAATGGTATAAGTAACAAATATTAAAAAATTAAGAAGCCCACCTCAAATGGTGGGTTTCTTATTAGGGCAATTTATTTAACATAAAAAGTTTAATTTTCTTAAAACTTTATTAATTTGAGAATTTTATGAGGTTAAGAGCAAAATTTTATATAAGTACAACAGTTATATTTGTAATACTTGCAATTGGTATATCATAAACAAATATTCATTGGGTTAATAAAGACACTTTTAAGGAAGCAGAGCATAGAGTAAAGGTTTATATTCGTGCAGCCTGGACAATTCACAATAACAAAATTGAAAGTATTGTTTCGATTTTAAAAACTTTAGCTCAAGATAACGAAATAAAAAATTTTATGTCTTTATTTATTTTTTTATTTATCTTTTTCCCCGATAGTTGGTTAGTTTGAATATTTAAAGTAAATAAAATAGTTCTTACAGTTTCTTTTCCCATTCCCAGGCAGTTTTAATAATGTATTCTAAATCATCACACATGGGTTTCCAGTTCAATATATTTTTTATTTTCGTGTTATCAGCTACAAGTGCAGGGGGATCACCTGCCCTCCTACCAGCCTCTTTCGCTTCAAAATCAATTCCGGTTACCTTCCTCACCATGTTTACAACCTCTTTTACCGAGTATCCGTGCCCGTAGCCACAGTTGAATACATCACTTTTTTTATCTTTTATAAGATAATCAAGAGCCTTAAGATGAGCGTCAGCAAGATCATCGACATGAATATAATCCCTTATACAGGTACCATCAGGAGTATCATAATCGGTACCATAAATTTGAAAGTTTTTAATTTCGCCCTTTGCTGCTTTTAAAGCTCTTGTTATAAGATGTGTGGCTTCAGGATATTTTTGGCCTATCCTTGCCCTTTCGTCTGCTCCTGCTACATTAAAATATCGTAAAGATATGTAGTTAAAACTACCGTACGCTAATCCGCAATCCTTCAAGACCTCTTCTACAAGAACTTTAGATCTTCCATAGGGATTTATGGGATTTAATGGAGTATCTTCGCTTACAGGAATATTTTCAGGTATTCCATAAACAGCTGCTGTTGATGAAAATATAAAGTATTCGATGCCCCTGTTAATTAAAACTTCCAGTAACTTAATTGTATTTGCGGTGTTATTGGAATAGTACTTAATTGGATTTTTCACTGATTCTTCAACCCTTATGAAGGCTGCAAAATGCATCACTGCATCAGGTTTATATCTTTTAATCAAACAATCAATTGCCTCAGTATTTGCAAGATCCTCTTTTATCAACTTACCATATAGAACAAGCTCTTTATGCCCTGTCGATAGATTATCAATTATAACAATATCATCTCCTCTTTCTCCTAAATGCTTAACAACATGGCTCCCAATGTATCCTGCTCCTCCTGTAACCAATATTTTCATGTTATCTCCCTTCCCAATTACCCTCTGTCGAATTATCCTCTACCAGAACTTCCAAACACCCTCATTCTATCCTGAACAACTTCCTTTATAGCATTCTTTGCCTCAAGGGCAATCCATTCATATCCTTTAGGATCTGTTTTAATAAACTCCTTAATTCTTTGCACAGCAGCATAGGTCATCCCAGTAAAAAAGTTTATCTTCGAAATTCCCATCCTAATTGCCATAATGAAATCTTCATCGGATATTCCAGAACCACCATGTAGAACCAGAGGTACTTTACAACTCTCCTTAATTTTTTTAATTCGATCAAAATCAAGCTTTGGTTTTTTCCTGTAAAAACCATGGGCATTTCCAACTGCAACAGCAAGAGCATCTATATTTGTTTTTTTTACAAAATCTTCAGCAAGCTCTGGATCTGTAAAAAATTTTTCATCTGCTTCATTTGTTTCCCCACTTTCTGAACCACCTACCCTTCCAAGTTCTGCTTCAATGCTCAATCCTGCAGCTTTTACTATTTTAGAAAGAAGGCTCGTATTCTCAACATTTTTTTCGTAACTCAATGCAGAACCATCAAACATCACGGAGCTGAATCCCCATTTAATTGCCTTAATCACTATATCAAAATGAAATCCATGATCAAGATGCAGAGCCACTGGAACCCGCGATTTCTTTGCACTATCAATTGCAACAGGAGCGAACTGCTCTATATCCATATGAGGAAGATGTACTTCTGCAATACTGAGTATTACAGGGGATTTCTCCTCCTCAGCTGCCTCAAGTATCCCGTTTAAAAAACCGAAACTTACCATATTAAAAGAACCTACAGCATACCCCCTTCTATCTGCATCTTCTAAAATTTCCTTCAATGTAACTAAAGGCATCTTATCTCCTTGTATTATTTACTTGACCTCGTAAATCCACCCAAATCTATCCTCTCTTTCACCCAATTGTATCCCCTTTAACTCAGCATACAATGTTTTTGTAACATCTCCCGGTTTTCCATCCCCGATTGTATATTCATTTCCTTTATAAGCAACAAGGGATATCGGAGTCACTACTGCTGCAGTACCAGAACAGAACAGTTCATCAGCATCAAAGATTTCATCATATCTGATGTCCCGCTCAATAGCTTTCAATCCAAGAACTTCCTTTGCAATTTTTAATATGGAATCCCTGGTAATTCCCGGGAGGATAGAGCCTAAAAGTTTCGGAGTTGAAAGAATTTCATCCTTAAGCATAAAAAAGTTCGCAGATCCTACCTCTTCAATATATGTAGAAACCCTTGCATCAAGGTACAATACCTCATCATAACCATTTGCCTTTACAATTTTTTTCGGATAAAGCGATGCAGCGTAGTTCCCAATTGCCTTAATCCCTCCTGTACCGTATAAGGGTGCCCTATGAAAATCATCCTTGATTTCCAGTCTTATACCATTAAATCCCCCTTTAAAATATGGGCCAACCGGTGACATATAAATAATAAATGTATACTCGATAGCTGGATTAACCCCCAACATTTCACCAGAGCCAAATAAAATTGGTCTTATGTATAAATCACCCTTGCCATAAGGCGGAATATATTCCTCATTTTCCTTTAATAATTTAGCAATCGAACCAACAAAAAAATCCTCATCTATTTCCGGCATACAGAGTCTTTTACATCCATTATTTAATCGTTTGGCATTTTCATATGGCCTGAACATTGCGATTCTACCATCCTTTGTCCTGTAAGCCTTCATACCTTCAAAGATACCCTGTCCATAGTTTAATATTACCGCCGAAGGGAATATTGAAACTTTACCATAATCAACTATTCTACCATCATCCCATTTTCCATCCTTATAATTTGCAATAAACATCTTGTCTGCA
>QNBN01000242.1 GCA_003645695.1 Spirochaetota bacterium
CTCGGCAAAAGTGCATAGAAAAATATAGCTGGGATGCTATGGAAAAAGTGTTGTTAGAGGTGTTTGGAAAATATGAATAAATTTGAGGAGCATTACTGGGAAATGAGAAATAGGAAAAGCAGAATATCCATTAAGTAAAATCATTAATGAGATTCAAAAAGCAGGATTTAAGATTGAGAAAACTTATAGGGTATTCGAAAATCCTTATCATAGATTTTTTATATTGAGAAAGGAAGAATAAAACTATGCTAGGAAAAAATCCAACTGTTGCGTGGTTGTCTCAACATATGGTTGGTAGGGCAGATTTATTGGATTGGTTATCAAATGAGAGTTGTATTCATAACACATTATAGTTCTCTCTACGGGGCCAATCGTTCATTATTGAACTTGATAGATGGATTAAGGGAATATGGGGTTAAATCTTTCGTGCTTTGTCCATCAAAAGGAGAAATGACAACGGCGTTAAAGAAACGGGATGTTCCATTCGTTATTCTTCCTTTTAAAGGATGGATGAGTTCGTCGATACTATCTAGGATAAAAGCACCTGCAAGATTAATTCTGAACTTAATAATACTTCCTTCCCTACTTTATAAAGTTAAAAAATGGAAACCTGATGTTATATATACAAATAGCTCAGTTACTCCAATAGGTATTTTGATAGCATTTTTTTTGAGGAAACCTCATATTTGGCATATTAGAGAATTCGGGTGGTTGGACTATCAACTGCGATATGATTTTGGAGAAAAATTTTTTAAATATTGGTTGAACAAATCAGATGCAATTATTGCTATATCAAAAGCTGTGAAACAAGTTGTTTTAAATGGTGTGCGCACTAAAACATACATTATTTATAATGGCGTTATTTCAAGGGTTGAAGCAGATGTTTTAAAAAAGCAACTAAATTTATATAGTAAACTACCAAATTATACCTTTGCTATTGTAGGAGGTCTATTTCCAAACAAAGGTCAAGAACAGGCTATACGAGCATTAGCGTGTCTAAAAAAAAATTATCCTAATACTCGACTTCTTATTGTTGGATCAGGTAGTGAGGATTATCTTAAACAACTGAAAGATTTATGTGAAAATCTGAATATACAGGAACAAGTAAAATTTTGGGGGTATATTTCTAATCCCTTTGAAGTATATTTAAAAGTAGATGCTGTTCTAATGTGTTCTAAATATGAGGCTATGGGAAGAGTAACTGCAGAAGCTATGGCAGCAGCTAAACCAGTAATTGGGTATAATAGTACAGGAACTGCCGAGCTTATTGAAAATGGAAAAACAGGATTGCTCTACGACGGTGATTATAAAAATTTAGCACAATGTATGGCAAGATTTATTGAGAATCCAAAATGGGCTCAACAATTAGGAATTAATGGATGGGAAAAAGCTCGGAAAGAGTATACGGTAGAGGTTTATGCTAAGCAGGTTTACGATGTCTTACGGGAGATTCGAAGTAAAGCAACCTATAAGTAAAATGAAAAAATTTACTTCTAAAGAAATCAAAAAATTTGTATCAAAGCCACTTTTTGATGAAAAGGTCATTTTAAATAAAGACCCATCCTGGCCCAAAATTTCCATTGTTACCCCTTCTTTAAATCAAGGGCAATTTTTGGAAAGGAGAATTCTTTCAGTATTAAACCAGAAGTACCCTAAATTAATAAATGGGGAACATATGCTGCTGAAAATCTTGTAAAATGGATATTTTCTTAGGAATTTAATATGGAGTGGCTTTTTTCTAACACACAAGTGACTTATGAACCATATCCTATAATTTTCTTTTACCTTATCGCTTTAGTGGGTATTGTATTGCTCTTTGTAAGGCCTTATTGGGCGTTGCTGTTTTCTTTATTTTGCCTTGCTGCTCGTAATTTTCATGCAGCGGTTTATACCAGAACGCCTTTTCTTGGACCATATCTAAACTTGAATGATCTTTTGGAGTGGATAGCTATCTTTGCCATGCTAATGGAGTTTCTCAGATATAGAAGAAAGATATGGGCGCCTGGTATATTATTAGCTCTTTTTGGATTGATAATTATTGGTGACGTGCAGTCGCTGATTAAATATGGCCTTGCTGAAAATGTTATGAGGAGAATATGGAGCACAGCCATATTTCCTATAATGTTTTTAGTATCTTGCAATATGGTATTCAGCGAGGATAGGGCAAGAAAATCCTATTGGGCATTATTTATAGGAGCTGTTTTAGCTGCTATTCAGCATATCATTTATGTTAGGGCTCTGCCAAGCTATATTTTGGAGAATAAATATATGTTTATTAGGACAATCTCTTATTCGATGAGTGGTGGTTCCTATATTCTTGTTGCATTTATAGTTCATCCCTTTACTGAATTCAGAGGATTAAAATTGTTTGGTTATCATACTGGCTTAACTCTCATTGGATTGAGCTGTGTTTTGAGTTTAACAAGGGGTCTCTGGGTTATAATGGTCGCTACAATTATTTTGTTCCCTTTGTTTCTTTATAAGAAAATATTTATATCCAGATCAAGTGTAAATATGGCTGGGATCTTCATAGGAATATTATTAATTGTTTCTTTACTTTTCCCGAGTCTGAGATTTGGAGAAATGCTGAGTGATAGGTTCAGGAGTTTTACAACAAAGGAAACCTTTTCTAAATCCTATGCTAGCCGTGCAGAAGGACAGAGGACAGAGATAAATATTTGGCTCAATGGATCAATTATACTTGGGGCTGGAAGTACTCTACCCTTGGAATATGTGTACGCCGATCGTTATGTGACTGGTGCCCTTGGCCATGTTGGTTATGCTACTTATCTGTCTCATTACGGAGTTTTAGGATTATTATTATATCTGGTATTATTGCCTCTTTTGACTTTTAAAGTGGGTAAAAAGTACTATTCGCGACATTCTATGGATTATGGTGGCAAATTAGTCCTTGTTGGCTTGGCATGTGTAATTATGGACGTTGTATCTTGTTTAACAAGTAACCATTTGCTGGGCGCAACAAGTCATATTCAAGGATTGCTCTACGGAACTGTATGGGGACTTTGGAGGGCAAATACATTTACTGGGGAAAAGGATGTTAAAAGGTTCTAATTGGCCTCGTATTACCGTTGTTACTCCATCCTACAATCAGGGACAGTTTCTTGAAGAAACTATTCTGTCAGTGATAAACCAGGACTATCCAAATCTTGAGTATTTTATTATAGATGGAGGCAGCACCGATAATAGCTTAGAAATAATAAAGAAATACGAAGATAAGATTGACTGGTGGGTGAGTGAACTAGATAAGGGGCAAAGTGATGCCATAAACAAAGGATTCAAAAGAGCGACAGGAGAACTTCTCGCCTGGGTTAACAGTGATGATGTCCTTTTTCCTGGTTGCTTATATGAAGTAGCAGAGGTTTATATCAAAAATAAAAAACCCGATCTAATTCATGCCAATTGTGTTTATATAGATGAACATAGTAAAATAATTAAATTAATAAGGGTTCCTCGTCAAACTCGTTTTTTTATGTTTCGTGGTGTTTGGTCTGCCCCTGCCCCTGCAGTTTTTT
The DNA here is from genome assembly GCA_003645695.1 of Spirochaetota bacterium. Classification (GTDB taxonomy): domain Bacteria; phylum Spirochaetota; class B62-G9; order B62-G9; family B62-G9; genus B62-G9. The sequence goes on from QNBN01000242.1 coordinate 3,534, forward strand.
TTAAGGGGTCATTGCTCCGGAAAGTGGGTTATTTAAATACTCGGTATCATTTTAGTATGGATCTGGATATTTGGATTAGAATGATGAAAGCAGGAGGAAAGGTATGTTATATCCCGAGATATTTAGGTGCTTTTCGTTGGCATCCAAATTCAAAGTCTTCAGTACTTATAAAGTCCAAAATACATAAATATGATATAAATCCCGAAGTAGAAAAGATTTTAACTGATAATTTATATAGAATAACCAAAAATCGTAGACAAATGTGGCTTTTTATCTGGAAACTTTATCGGTTAATTAATTTTAATTATTTATTTTCTTTTTATGAAACCACGAAATTCAAAGGAAAACATTGGAAAGAAGTTTTCTGCTCTAACCTTTAAGAAATAAATACAAATGAGTCTTTATTACTTAAAAAGCTCTAGAGATACAATTAGTAAGGCTAATAATCTCATTATTTTACAATTAAGTCTTATATAAAGTAGTTTTCTTAAAACAATAATCATGCTTTTATCTATTGATGGTTCTAATTCAATTTCTGGTGGGGCAATTGCATATTTAAGCAATCTGTTAAAATACGCTGAGCCGGAGAAATATGGAATTAAAAAAGTCAAGTTATATGGATATAAAAAATTGCTTAAAAATATTGAAGATAGACCGTGGCTTGAGAAAATCTATGAGCCTGAACTTGATAAAGGAATTCCTCATAGATTGAAATGGCTCTGGTTTAAATTTCCAAAACTTGTTAAAGATAGCGATTTAGTTTTTTTACCAGGTGCAAATTATGTAAAAATTGAGATTCCCTATGTTTCTTTATGCCATAATATATTGCCTTTTGTGGATTTCAGAGAAATTTATAAATTTTCTCGCTTAACTTTAATAAATGAATATAGAAGATTCTCTCAAAGTAGATGCTTTGAGAATGCAAAAGGTATTATTTTTCTGTCTAATTATGCAAAGAATATTGTGATAAAAAAGTTAAAAAAGGTTCCTGAATATATAGAGGTAATACCCCATGGTGTACCTGAAAGATTTTTTAAACCTCCCAAAAACCAAAAGGATATTTCAGAATATACAAAAGAGAAACCATTTAAGTTTTTGTATGTTTCAGCCATAAGAACTTATAAATATCAATGGAATGTTGTAAAAGCGTTTTTTATTTTAAATAAAAAAAAATATCCAGTAACAATTACTTTTGTTGGCCCTACTCTGGATGAATTTGGAAATAAACATTTTAAAGAATTTATAATTAAATATGATCCAGAGAATACATTTGTTAATTATTTAGGAAATATATCTTATGATAAAATCCATGAGATTTATAGAAACTATGACGCTTATATTTTCGCTTCCATACAAGAAAATATGCCTTTTACTTTGTTAGAACCTATGGCTTCTGGTTTACCTATTGCTTGTTCAGATTTTGAATTAACTCGTGAAATCTTAAGTAATGATGCTGTGTATTTTGATCCAAGGAATCCTGAAAGTATAGCAGAGGCAGTGATAAGATTAATAGAAGATAAGGATTTAAGAGAAAAATTTGCTTGGGAAAATTTTAAAAAAGCTGAAAAATATACATGGGAAAAATGTGTAGAAGAAACAATGGCATTTTTTGAACTTGCATTCTAAAATGAATCGCAATCACACCTCGGGAGTGTAAAAATTAAAACTTGTTGGAGGAACGGGATGGAGC
>QNBN01000243.1 GCA_003645695.1 Spirochaetota bacterium
CTGATAGGAGACATCTCCTGCATCTTCAGCCACCACATCCTCTCCAACATCACTAGCAGGCATTACTGGAGTCTCATCTGTACCTAAAAACATAACACCATAGGAAGAAATGCTCATAAGGGAAATAGTTACAAGATTAATTATTACTGATTTTGCCTTCATCCTCCCCACCTCCTCTTTTTGACAATTTTAATCACATTAACCACAATAAAATATCTCTCTGAAGTCTTTTTTATCTCTGGGACTTAAGGATTCTCGAGAGGGATTTTTTATTTTTAAAAACAAATTTAAAGCATAAGATCTAACCATTTCTCCTCCCTCCTTTATATTTATAGCAGAAAAGTAAATTTAAAACAAATTTAAAATATGGGGGTAATTTAAAATATATTTTGTGTAAACTTAGCTTGAAGGGATAAAGAAGAGGATTATAACCTCACTTTAAAAACAAATAGAAATAAATAGCCGTGAGGTAGCTATGAAGGTCTCTATCAACGGGCAGAACTAATAATCCTTTTAAAGAAGGAAGAGTACATCCACTTTGAATAGAAGGACTCTGGGGTTTTGATAAAAAATATATCACTTAAAGAAATGAGGATAGATTTCACCATAAAAGAGAAGATAGTCTATAATTTAAAAATAAGAAAAACTACAAAAAAAATATTTTTAAATTTGACATAAAGAATTATTATGTGGAATAATTTTTAAGGGGGAAATATGAAAGAAAAAAATGTGGCAAAGAAAAAAAAGAAAAAAAAGAAGTTAATTAAGCTTATACTAATTCTTTTCCTCTCTTGTTGCTATAAAGTCTATCCTTTTTCTCTCCCATTTGTTAAGGATGAAATTTTGGTAAAACTTTCCTCCTCAAATGAATCTTATATTAATTATCTGTGTGCTCAATATCACCTGCATTTACTTGACGGTATTGAAGAGATCGGTTTATACCGCTTAAAGATAATAGAAGATTACGAAAATTCCCTAGAGACATTGATTTATAAATTGGAGAAAGAAAAATATGTGGTTTATGCCCAGCCCAATTATTTGCTTTTCCCCACCTCAGATGGAGAAGAAGAACAGGCAATAGATCTTCTTGCTAGCGTTAATTTCCCTCCTGGTTTGCTGGAAAAATTAGGGATAGAAATTAAATATCCAGCTATTGTTGCTGTAGTAGATAGTGGAGTCGATTATACACATGAAGATTTAAAAGATTTAATTATTAAAGGATATGATTTTGTTGATCTCTGTGATGTGCCCAATGGAATTTATGACTTTCATAAATTTATCCATAGAGACATAGAGGAAGACTATCTTTTTCTTGATAATGACCCTATGGATAAAAATGGACATGGAACACATGTAGCAGGGATAATTGCACAGATTTCTCACGGGAAGGTAAAGATAATGCCTGTGAGAGCAGGGTTTAATCTAATTGTGGAAATTTATCATACGCCAGAGGGCCCCAAGGAGATTAATTATGGGACATTTACTACATTCAGTGCCATAAAAAGTATTATCTATGCAGTGAATCAGGGAGCAAAAGTTATAAATGCCAGTTGGGGAGGTCCTCCATCTCAAGCTTTGATTGATGCTCTTTTATATGCTCAGAAACATGGGGTTCTGGTAGTTGTATCTGCAGGCAATTGGGATACAGATGCTCCTTCCTACCCTTCTGCTTTTGGGTTAGATAATCTCATCTCTGTGGCTGCATTGGGAGAAGACAATGAAAAAGCAATTTTTTCTAATTTTGGCAATTATGTTACAGTTTCAGCGCCGGGAGTAAATATAGAAAGCACCTGGCTAAATAACTCTTACAAAATACTCAGTGGTACTTCAATGGCAGCACCTTGTGTAAGTGGATTGGCCGGACTTTTATTTTCTGCTTTTCCTGACTTCAACTATAAAGAAGTAAAGGCATTAATTGAAAAAAGTGCCGAGGAAATTAATGATATAAACAGACAATATAATGGGACTTTAGGGACAGGTAAGATTAATGTGGCAAATTGTATGGCAAATGCTAAAAACTATTATGAACTAAAGCGACTTCTTAGAGATATTGAATCATTTATGAATGGAGAAATTACACTGGCGGAATTTGAAACACGAATCTCTGCAATGGTTCAGAATTTGATAATCCCTGATTCTAATAGGAGAAATTTTTTAAGTATTATTCTAGATACTGTCAGAGAAGATAACGACCTTCGATCTGCCCAATTAAATATTCTCTTTTCTCTCTGGAGAAATATAGAAGATAAAGAAGGTATTAAAGCAGCAATCCCAATACTTATCCAAAGATATAATCCTGAGTATGTTGCAAACTGGGTGGAAAGTAACGGTTTCGTAGAGGAAGATGATATTCTCCTTTTGAGTAAAACAGATTCAGAATTTCTTTCTGCTCTTTTATCTTATTTAACTCCAGAAAATGTGGCAAAAGTTATCTCTCGGACTTTCAGAGATATGAAAGAAATTCTTCAACTCAGCCTAAATCTCATAGACAAATATCCTGAGGTTTGGGATTTTATTATGGATAATTTAAATAACTTAGATTTTCAAAATGAAGAGGTAGCAATATTACAAGAAATCAACAGGGTTTTTGTAGAAGGGGGAGATATAGATTCAAAGGATTCATTTTTGAAAGGCAAAGACCCAGCTATTCAAGCAGCCTTTGAATATCTAGCAAGGTATAGAGCAATAGAGCTGCCTAAAAAGGTTAGACATATAGATATTATGGGAGTGATCCGAGATAAAAATGGCAACCCCATTAATGGAGCAATAATTAAGGTTACACTTCCCCATCCAGAAGAGTTGGATCTGAATTTAATAGATGTTCCTATAAGGATAGAAGAAAAAAAATATCTTTTAAGTCATAATTACGAATATTTCCGCACCCAAAGTGAAACTGACGGAAGTTATCAGATTATAGGAATTCCTCTGGATGAAGGAGAAACTCAGCTACTTTTGGAGATTTATGCGTTAACAAGTATGGGCTATATCAAGAAGACTATCCCTGTGAGGGTAAATAGAAATAGTGAGTTAAACCTCCTAGATGTAACCCTTGATTTGCAAAACCAGGATATAATTTCACCTGAGGAATTTATTCAGCAGAAAATAGAACAACTAGTAGGAAGAAGGCTTGATACATCATCTTCAACAGAAGCTAAAATTTTAGAATTTTGGCTTGAGCTTTTTAGGAAATATCAACGCCAAGAATACCCTGGCTATAATCCTCTCGGTAACGACTATCAATTAGTTCCCGACAAAGCTGTACAGAATATTTCCAATGCATTTGAAGTAATGGAATTTCTGAAACCATTGATAGAGACTTATTACGGAAGGAATTTTGATTTTGGGAAAGAAGTACATTGGGATTTTATGTGGTATTGGCTCCTTCACTGGAAAAAGTACTGGGAAGATAGAGATTCTCCGGATATGGGAGAGATTAAAAATGAAGCAGAACGAGCTTTTAGAATATTAAATCGATTAAAACCCATATTTGAGGAATCAAGTGGATATAAAGTAGATGAACTTCCTTTTTGTTGTTTCGGTTTCGAACGGATGGTTTTTTGGTTTAATAAAGTTGAGGAGATGGTGAAATACGAAGAATATTCTGAAGAGGAGGCAATTAAAACAGTTTTGAATTGGATGCAGAAAATTTTACCTTATGCTGAATACATACCTGATAATAATATCCAGGAGGCATTGATTTTCATAGACTCCATAAAAGAAGCTCAGGACTATTTGATGAGAGAAGTGAATTTAGAAAATGAGGAGGATTTGGATTTCGTAACACAGTGTTATGAATTTAACAAGATTCTTTCTTGGGATGGAGATTATCATAAAATAAACGCAGGACATCTCGTAGCCCTTCAGGAAGCTTTTAACACTTTTGTAGAGGATTTAGATGTAGATGAAATTGATATCATTAGCATGTACGAAGTAATACCTGAATTTCAGGAGCATTATCTCGGAAGGGAAATAAATTATTCTTCCGCCGATGATTTGCGATTTCTTTTTTACTGGGATGAGTTATCTCTTTGGGCTAAAGACCCTGAGCTAACTAAAAATGCTCTTTTAAATATCGGTTTTTTTGAAAAGTTATTTGGTCGAGAAGTTGATATTGAGAGAGATGGTTTAGATTTAGTTAGATTGGCAAGAAATCTTCCCCGAATGGAAAGGCTTTTAGGAGAGAAGATAGATTTAAATAATCCCGAACATTTTGAGTTCTGCAGGAAATTTATGCTGGTAATCAATGCTGGTATTGGCCCGGCAATTTTAGATGTAAATGATGATGAGGCAATGTTAAAAGTGGTTGAGTTTATCCCCTACTATGAAAAACTGTTAGGAAGGACGTTAGAGGAAAGAGATATATTTGGAATGATATCTACCATAAAAGATTTAGAGAAATTTGAAGAATATTTGGGACGGAAATTGAATCTTGATTCCGAGGAGGATTTTGATATATGGAAAGACTGGTACCATATAAGAATGGGGGATTTTTCAACTAGATTGAATTATTGGAATCTCAGATATTTAGTTGAAGATATAGAAGGGCGGGAACTCCACTTTTATAATAGTGAGGATCGGGAACTTATTCATGCTTATAGGCAAACTGAGAAATATGTTTCTAATTTTATAGAAGAATATTTCAACAGAACTATGGTTGAATATGAAGAACCTGATAAATCTATCTGGCGAGATGCAGCTCATATGTGGGTGGAAGGTGAAAGAGACCCTGTGGAAATAAAAATAGCGCTTTACGATAAATATATCAAAGGAGAACCTACAGGCGCAACAGATCCTATTCCTTGCATCTTTTCAGAAATTCCTGTATCTTCTGAAGAGAATGAATATAGCTACTCTCCGATAAATATAGAAGATTTAACCTCCCCTAACGATCTCTTTTTATAATCACTCCTTATTTTTAAAAAATTGTTTTGGGATTTGACAAATTTATTCTTTGTGTGTAAAAATTATAAGTGAGGGGTTAAATGTTTATAAAGTGTGATTTAAAGAGGGGGATGGGTTTATAAAGTGATTGATTGTAGGTATTCTGTTTTTATCAAATTGAGGAGGTGAGGAAGATGAAGAAGATGGGGAGGATGGTGCTGGTAGTGTTTATAGTATTGGGGATGGTAAGCTTTGTAGGGGTTAAAAAAGCGTGTGCAGATAAAGTAGATGATTTAATTAGGCAGTTGTTATATTCTTCTTCTATCTGGGTGC
>QNBN01000244.1 GCA_003645695.1 Spirochaetota bacterium
CTTTCTGGTTTGACCTGGCCCATAGCTCAAACCATGCTGCTGGAAAGTGCCCACGAAACAAAAAGAGCCACATGGTTGTCAATATACTTTGTTTCAGGAAGAGTGGGAACCATATTTGCAAATCTAAGTCTGGGGGCTCTCATATATTTTCTTGAAAAAAATTTGGGAATAACGGAGCAGAGTACTTTCAATTATTTCTTTGTTTTGGCTGCTTTTCTATTTTTCGTAGCATTTCTTGAAAGTGCTGGGCTAAAGGAGCTTTTATTACACCCTAAGGAAGATTCGAAAGTCCCTGAAACTCGGGGAAGATTTAAGGTCAACCATTTATTTGTATTTGCCTTTATTGTAGGGCTCTTTTTAGGGACTTTTAACTCTATTTTTATAATTTACTTAAAAGAGGTGTTTAACCTCAGTACCGGAAATGTGGCGTATGCCCTGTTTGGTGCCTACTTGATCTCTTTCCCCTTTGTTCTTTCCCTTTCCCTTTTCGCTGATAGAAAAGGGGTTGATAAGGTTTTCCATGTAATTTTGATTACTATGATTACGCTTTCTTTAATTATACCGGGAATTAAAGACCTCAGACTTCTGATTGTCATGCTGGGTCTAATTTATGCAGCTCTCAACAGTTTTGTACCTATATCCCGCGCAACGGTTTCCCATTTAAAGAGAAAGAAATCTCTGGGAGAAAATATAGGTAAAATCAATGCATTTCAGAACATCGGCCAAATAATAGGTCCTCTGATCGCGGGGATAGTATATGATACCCTAAAAAATAAACTATTTTCTCTAACACTTTTTGGTATCCTACTTTTCCTGGCCTATGTAACGTGGATAATATACTTAATTGCTCAGGAAAGAAAGGCCATCCATTCGTGAATATTTTTCACCCTTATGGATTCTCCCGAACCGATTTTAATGTAAGATCCTTCAATGGTAATTTGATCTTTGGAAAGTTCTTTTACAAGCTTTCTAAAAATATAAATTTTTAAGATATTGTTCTCATTGAGTAGTATGGCACAAGGCTGAATAACATTTCTCATTTTTGTTTTCTTAATGTAAGTGCATTTTTCCTCAAATTTTACTATACCAAATCCTTGTTTTGCTTTTTCAGGTAATGTACCCCCATAGGTTATCACCATGAAAAATATTAAAAGGGGTAACATTAGGAATATTAAAACAATCCCCATGAAGGAATCGGGTAGGAATCTCAACACGGGGAGCGTTTTAAAATAATTTTTGATTTCCTCAAGAGCCTCAGGTTGAAGAGGAATTCCCCTTATTTTGAGATTTTCTAAACAATATAATAGCACCTTATGTGGTCTTTTAAGATGAGATCTCGAATATGTTGAAATCCAGTAAAGGAGACTGTCAGGGCCGATAAATACCACTATTATTTCTTCATAACCACGTCCTTTCAGGCTCTCCAGTTTATAGGTAATAAATCCCTTATGATACAGTAGCACATTTTTGGCACGGTTTCTGAATTTCTCCCTATATAAATGGTATAGAGAATCTACGCCAGGGGATTCCTTACGGTAAATACCCAAGCTCACTTTTTTTGTTATAAATCTCCAGCCTTCCCATTGGTTTTGGAATACTCTTTCAAACTTTCCGTCCGGTACAAGAGTTTCTATATGATCAACTTTAAATGCTCTGTATCTGAGAGGCTGTAGAAAAATATAACCGACTATCCCCAATACCAATAAATCACAAAACAATATAAGCCAAAATATATTTTTATAGGAATTAAACATCCACCACGATTCCCTTTAAGAGATTATAAACCAGGGGATTTATGTACACAAGATTTTAGATTTACACATATGAGTAAGAAATGACAAAAGTGAGAACAATATGGGCCTTATATGAATGATAATTCCCACGCTGTAGCCAGTGTCTTTATCCAAAGATTTACAAAAGGCGGAAAGCATGTTCACGAGACTTCACACTGTTTGATATGGAAATACTGAAAAACAGAGGGTTATAAATTGGCAGCTTATTTGCAGTATTTTTATTGTAAAAAGGAGGTTTTAAAATGGCTGCATATCTTGCCACAGCGCATCCTGCCTGCCCGGGCTGCCTGGTATGTACCGGTTGCGGCCAGAGTAATGTCTATATAAATCTTATTGTCCTGGCCGCTTTAATATCTCTAAGATAAGAGGTGGGTGGGGGTATTCCCCCACCCTCAAATCAACTGGAGGTCTTGTATGCTAAACAAATTTGTTATCCCTAATGAAAATATGGAATTACATCTTACCCCTGATGGGGCAGAAGTTTACAAAAAGGGTATTAGTACAGGTGTGATAAATAAAGAGGCAGCTGATTTTTTTATGAGCATTGACGGAACTAAAACACTCAATGAGATTGTGAAGAGTCTATATTTTGTCAAAGATCAGGAAGACCTAGAGGATTTTTTAAAGTTTATTGAGAAGGCTGCTTCGTATGGAGACATTGTCTTTTCCGAAAGACCGGTCAAAGTGCATCTCAAAGTTTCTGGAGATAGAAGTCACTATATACCTACGCATGTTATGGTGGAGTTAACATATAGATGTAACCTCTCCTGTTCTCACTGTTACGCAAGATATTATAGAAATAATGTTGAGCTCGGACCTAAAAAATGGGTTGAAAAACTAAGGATGATGAAAGAATTAGGCGTGCGTTATGTAGAATTTACTGGTGGTGAACCGTTAATTAAAAATGATTTTGTCAAAATCCTTTCCTATTGCCTCCAGAATTTCCATAAAGTAGGTATTCTCACCAATGGATACAGTTTCAAATCAGAGATTCTCAAAATCATAAAAGATTATAAAGATAAAGTGCTGGTAAATATAAGTCTGGATTCCTCAGATCCTGATGAACATAATAAATTCAGAGGTCGGAGTGATGCATTTCAAAAAACAGTGGCAACGATTCGCATGCTAGCTGAAGAAGATATTTTTGTAAGAGTCACCATGAGTGTTTATGAACATAACATTGAGCGGATTGAATCCACACTTATGCTGGCCAAGGAAGCAGGGGCAAAAAGTTTTGTGTGGGGACCTGTATTACCTTTTGGTAAAGGAAAAAAATTTGATACAGTGTCTATTGTAACTTCAGCTAAATTTATTGAGAAAACAGAGGAACTTAGCAAGAAATATAAAGACTTTGTTGCGGTTCTGGAAGGAGATAAATTAGAATCTATAGACTATTTTGCAAACTGTGGTTTGGGATGGAGGAGTGTAACGCTTTCCCCTGATGGTAAAGTGAGAGCATGCCCTTTTCTAAAACCGAGTAAAGATTTTGTTCTAGGTAATATAAAGAAACAATTACCTCTTACTATTTTTCAAAATAAGAAAATCTTCTTGTATAGAAGTCTTGAGGCTCCCGGGTCCGAGATATGTGGTGATTGTAAAAATCTAGTTTTCTGCAAGGGATGTATAGTAAGAGGCTTACAAATGGCCAAGAGTAAAAGAGTTAAATGTAATTGGTATAAAGCAAATGAGGAGGTTTTAGAATGTTTATTCAAATGATGTTAGCTTTATACTTCTTCATTTCCTTCGATGTAGCAAATCATATCATATTAAGTAAACCAGTGGTGGCTATGCATGTAAAACTTGATAGCCTCTATGTCTTCACACAAGATGAAACGGTGATAATAGATACAGCTGGTAAGATTGTTAGAAGATGCAGGCTGGAGAAGGATATAGATGCTGTTTATTCCTTTGGTAAAGATTTCTATTATACCAGTTTTAAGAGATACGCAGTGGGGAAATTTATAACCTGTGCAGATATGAGGGAGTTGAAACTGGGAGATACTCCCGGTATCACCCTGGATGTCAGGAAGGTTCGTAAAATCATGTATGATTATCAAAACTTCAGACCGTATTTTCTTGAAAATAGCGTATGGATGTGGAGCAATAAAAAACGGCTATACAGGATTCCGTTAAGCAGTTTTCAGGTCGAGGACTCCTTAATACTCGAAGACAGTGTAAATTTTATTACCATGAATGAGAGGTCTCTAATTAAGACCTTCGATTCTGGTGTCTCTATACTTGATAGAATGAGCCAGAATGTTTGCTTTTTGCCTCTTCAGGGTATTGCTTACATGCCCGTATCTATTGATAGTTTTGTATTTTTAATTACTCAGGATTCCTGCTTGGTTTTCAACTTAAATGATTGCAGACTGATAAAGAGGATTCAAGAATCAGGCGTTAACCTGATAAAAAAATACTGCGATTATTTTTTGTTCTTCAAATATAATCCATTCGATTCCACAAATGCAGGCATTGTGATTCTTGACAGGGATTTCAAGGTTGTAACCGCTTATAAACTAAAAATTTATCCACCGTTCCCTTCTTGTGTATACAGGGATACTCTCATATTAGGTTCAGGATGTAAAGTGTACTGGATCCGCTTAGGAGATGGCGATGTTGTGGATAGCCTAGCGCTTGCTTTCAGTAAGAAGAAGGTCTCCTTTCTAGAGAAAATTATTTCCAGCATTACTTCCACACATCTTCTCCAGCAAACTGTAGTAAGTCAGATCTGCAGATTTGATTCTTTTGTAGTTGTTTCAGGAGGGAGAGAGGTATATTTAATAAAACGTTAATTTAAATTTATAATAGATTCAACATGTCAAAACGTTTAATAATGTATTTAGTTTTGAGTATGGTAGGTTTTCTGTTAGAGAATATTACTAAAAGATTCAAGATATTTTTCCTTTTTCCCGTTTCTATTTTAGTCTCTTTACATCTTTATACTATCCTTCACAAGGCTCCCTTTTCTTTTTATTATATTCTCGAACATCTTTCCTGTTCTTTTTCAATCCTGTCACATCTTAATCTTATTTTTAAATTTTTTTCCTTTCTTATGGAAATTTTTAGATTTATCTTTTTAGTGACAGGAGGATGAGAATTTAGTTTTTCTTTTATTATCAGGTTGTACTTTTCTAATGCAAGGAAGAGTCGTATAATTAACTTATGAGGGTATATGTCGGAACATCAGGTTGGATGTACAGCTGGAACTATGGGGGGAATTTTGACTGGTATGTGAAGGAATCAAGACTTAATAGTGTTGAACTCAATGCCTCTTTTTATCGATTCCCCTTCCCATCTCAGGTTAAAGGGTGGTCCAGAAAGGGAGGGCATCTGAGGTGGTCAATTAAAGTAAATCGATTGATTACTCATGTATATAAATTTAATGAAAAGGCCCAAAGTACCTGGCAA
>QNBN01000245.1 GCA_003645695.1 Spirochaetota bacterium
GCAATTGCAGCGATTGAACTAAGTTGGCTTGCGATTAAAAATATCAAATGTACCTATGATGAATCACATTTTATGTTGACACTTAATTTATAATTAAATATCTTAATGGCGCAAGGGCGATTAGCTCAGCTGGGAGAGCGCCTGCCTTACAAGCAGGAGGTCAGTGGTTCAAGCCCACTATCGCCCAAAATGATATTTTTTTACCACTATACTCATAAATTCGCCAGATCTGATTAAAAGAGCCATAAATCAATGTATATTGATATTAAAACCTACAGTTTCTAATTATAATTCTTTTTAGTGGTGGATTGTAGTAGCAAATTGAACATTGTATACCATAAACAGAATGATTAATTTTTTTTATCAAGGTTTACCCTTACCTTTTTTGTCAGGGAGTTCATTGTAAATGGTTTGTGTATAAACTGTGTTCCATTTTAGGAAAGTATATCTTAAAAGTAGTTCCCCTTCCCGGCTCGCTGCAGCAGTTGATGTAACCCTTCTGTAAGCTGGCAGTAGAGGCTCACGGTGGCAAAATTGGTGTGGAAAGAAAGCCCGTATAATACCTTACTATTTTCCTACCTCAAAGCTATTATAATTTGAAAAATAGTGAATTAGCCATTATTTTTGAGTAAAATTACACTGCAGAAAGTGGAGGATAATATGGCTGAAGAAAAGTACACAGGTTATGAGTTTAAAGATGAAACAGGAATAAATGAAATCGATTCAAAAGGAGAAGTTTTAATACATAAAAAGAGTGGTGCCAGGATTGTACTTGTGAATAATAATGATGACAATAAGGTTTTTTCTATTGCCTTCAAAACTCCACCGGAGGATTCTACTGGACTACCGCATATACTGGAACATTCTGTGCTCTGCGGTTCCAGAAAGTTTCCATCCAAAGAGCCCTTTGTGGAATTGGCCAAAGGTTCTTTAAATACATTCCTTAATGCCATGACATTTCCAGATAAAACAATGTATCCTGTTGCAAGTAGAAATGAAAAGGACTTTTTTAACCTTATGGATGTATATTTAGACGCAGTATTTTTTCCAAACATATATAAATACCCAGAAATTTTTAAACAGGAAGGATGGCATTATGAAATAGTTGATGGTGACCACCCACGCCTTGAGATAAGTGGAGTTGTTTACAACGAGATGAAGGGGGCTTATTCAACACCAGAAGAGCTTCTTATGAGAAAGGTACAGGAAACGCTTTATCCGAATACTCCATATGCTCATGATTCTGGTGGTGACCCTGAAAAAATACCTGAATTAACGTACGAACGTTTTATAGAGTTTCATAAGAGATACTACCATCCTTCAAATGCATACATATATGCATACGGAAATATCAATAAAATTAGGTTCCTTGATTTTATCGATAGAGAGTACCTATCTAATTTTGACAGGGAGTATATTAAATCTGACATTCCACCGCAGAATCCTCTTGGTTCGCTGAGAGAGTATGAGTTTTTATATCCTATTTCGAAAGGGGAGAGCGAGCTTGACAAAACCTATTTTAGCCTTAACTTCTCAATTGGTACTGCAACAGATCCTGTTCTGACAATGGCTTTTTCCATAATTGAATATCTTCTGCTTGAAACTCCGGCATCCCCACTGAAGAATGCTTTGATCAAAGAAGGAATTGGTAAAGATGTATTTGGTGTGTATGAAAGTTCCCTATTACAGCCACATTTCAGTATTGTTATTAAAAATAGTAATGAGGATAAAAAAACTGGTTTTAAGAGAGTTGTTTTTGATACACTAAATAACCTTGTAAAGAATGGTATTGATAAAAAATTAATAGAAGCATCAATTAATATTTTCGAGTTTAAGCTCAGGGAAGCGGATTACAGGGGGCTACCAAAAGGTCTTGTTTACCATATTAAAATGATGGAAAGCTGGCTATATGATGGTGATCCCTTTATTCATCTGAGGTACGATAGTCATCTAAAAGAGGTTAAAAGAGCATTAAAAGATAATTATTTTGAAGAGCTAATAAAAAAATATATTCTTGAGAGTAACCACTCAACTCTTTTAACTATAAAACCGGATAAGGATATTCTTAAGGAGAAAGAGAAAAAACTGAGGGAAAGACTTGATAGGTACTTTGAAAGTTTAACTAAAGATGAAAAGAAAAAAATAAAAGAAGAAACAAAACGCCTAAAAATCCGCCAGATTACACCCGACCCTCCAGAGATTCTGGAAAAAATACCGATTCTTTCTATTAATGATATAGATAAAGAGGCAGAATCTCTCCCTTTAGAGGTCAATAAGGAGAAAGAAACCACGCAACTGTATCATCCAATTTTTACAAGTGGCATAATCTATTTTAATCTGTTATTTGACACAACTGCTGTAAACCAGGACGATATTCCATACATATCCCTTCTTTCACAAATTCTCACCAGGGTTAGCACAGAAAATTATAGCTATGGGGATCTTTCAAATGAGATAAATGTTTACACAGGTGGTATCAGCATTGTGGCAGATGCATTTGGGAGTAAGGATGATGATGCGATTTATTATCCAAAATTGGTTGTAAAATCAAAATCTCTGGTTGATAAGTTTCCTGATTTGATAAGGATCCTAAGGGAGATAATATTTAAAACCAGATACAATGAGAAGGATAGAATAAAGGAAATAGTACAGGAGGCAAGATCACGGCTTGAAATGAGCATTTACGAGTTAGGGCATAATATTGCATCCGGAAGATTGCTTTCATATTTTTCTCCCTTTGGGAAGTATATGGAGACATTGAGTGGATTATCTTACTATTGGTTCGTAAGAGACCTGGAGGAAAATTATGATAGCAAGTATGAAATTCTTTCAAATAAACTTACCGATGTAGCGGAAAGGATCTTTAATCTTAACAATCTTATATTAAGCATTACGGCTGACAGGAAGGATATTGATAGAATTTCGAATCAAATGAGATCCTTTAAAGAGGATTTTCCCATTAATAAAATAGAAAAAAACAGCTATAGTTTTAAACTCACCCCGAATAATGAAGGGCTTATGACTCCCGGTAATGTCCAATACGTGGCTAAGGGGTATAATTTTAAGAGACTTGGTTACAAGTACAGTGGACACCTCATGGTTTTGCGTACAATTGCAAGCCTGGACTATTTATGGAACAGGGTTAGGGTTCAGGGTGGAGCCTATGGTAGTTTTGCCAGATTTGGCAGAAATGGAAATATGTACTTTTGCTCATATAGGGATCCTAATCTTGAAGAAACCTTAAAGGTTTATGATGAGATGGGTAGATACCTCAATGAGTTTAATCCGAATAATAGAGAGATGACAAAGTATATTATAGGTACAGTCAGTAAACTCGATCATCCACTTACTCCATCGATGAAAGGGGAGATTGCCACAACCAGATACATAAGCGGAATTACCCAAGATGATGTACAGAAAGAGAGAGATGAGATACTTGGTACAGGTATAAAATCTATCAGGAACTTCTCCGATATGGTACGTGATACCATGAAAAATGGTTATTACTGCGTTCTTGGCAACGAAAATAAGATATCTGCTAACAGTAAAATATTCGGAAAGCTTATAAAGGTATTTAAGTAGAGGAGATTTAAGGAATATATGAATTTTAACGAAATGATTCAAATATTCTTTTTAATTCTACCATCTTTCATTGTTATAGCTCTTGGCGGATTCTTAAAGATGGTTAATGTCGCTAAGGACTCTTGGGTTGATATTTTAAATAAATATGGACTCTGGGTTGGGTTTCCGTCCCTTATCTTTGAAACCCTTATAAAGCTTGATAAAAATAGAGTGGTTTCAAAAATCGATATTTTTATAGTGAACTTGATATTTTTGGTTTTTCTTATAATCCTGGCTATTTCAATAACTAAGCTGTCAGGGGTTAAGAAAAAACTGGCAAACAGCTTTATAATATGCACATTTTTCGGAAATGTAGCATACCTCGGATACCCGGTTGTTATGTCAGTATTTCCAAATAGAGAGGCTGAATTAAGCGTTATCATTTCGATATACGTTCTTGTGCTTTTCACAATCGGGATAGGATGGCTCGAATTTGGCAGAAGCAATCGAATAAATTTGCTTAAATTAATTTTAAACTTTGTACTTAATCCCTTTATCATTGCTATAACCCTCGGGATTATTTTTTTGATGTTCGAAATCAGGCTTCCTCTTTATATAGAAAAGGCTTTTGTTATGCTGAAGGCTTCAGCATCACCTGTGGTACTCATTGCTCTGGGAATATTTATATACAGAAGAATATCTCTACGAAAGATTTTTATCCCTGTTCTGCTTTTAACCGGTATTAAACTTGTGATTGTTCCCACGATTTTTTTAACCACTACTCTGTTATTTCAGAGTGTTGGTAAGTTAAGTGTATCGATTATTGAATCGGCAATGCCCCTGGCAATAACACCTTTTGCACTATCGAGTATGTATGACCTTGAAAGAGAGGTGATTGGTACTGCAATAGTTTTTAGCACCCTTTTGTCTATGGTTACTCTGCCTATTTTTATCTATCTGGTAAGAAGTTTTTAAATAATTCTATGAGGCGAAACGTTGTGGATGGTTATATTACAATCGTACAAGCTTTGAATTAAGAGCCTATTGCTATATATAATCCTGAAGTTTTTAATGAAGAGAAAGATGGATGAGTATTCAGAAGACAAAGAGAGGGAAAAAGAGCTTTTAGAAGAGATTGAGAGCTTTAGGGAAGAGAAAGAGAGGATTAAAAGATTAATTGGTTCAATTGGTGGCAAGAACTTTGTAAAGAAGGATAAGCTTTTAAACTTTATCCTGCTTGGTGTTGTTCTTTTACTCTTTGTGCTTGAAGTAACAACAAACTGGTTACCCGCCTATATTAGCCTTGAGATGGCTGTTTTACTTGTATCAATTAAAATAGTCTGGTTAATAAACAACATTAGTAAGATGGATCACTTCCAGTTCTGGATTTTGAATTCGATAGAGTTCAGGTTAAATTCTTTGACGAATAAGTTAAATGAGATTGATAAAAAGCTTAATTGAATGATTGAACCATTGTTAATAGGGATTGCCACGTCGGTCTGGTGGCCTCCTCGCAATGACAAAGCAGGCTGTATTTCCGCCGACGTCATTGCGAACGAAGCGGTACAATTTCTGACATCGTCCGCCGACGTCATTGCGAGCGCAGCGAAGCAATCCCGGGTTGCTACAAGGGTGGAGA
>QNBN01000246.1 GCA_003645695.1 Spirochaetota bacterium
TATTTCAATATAAATATTTATTGATTAATGTATATGATTTTACCAAAAATTGACATAAAAACTTGAAATTATTGAAAATTATAGTAAAAATAAAGAATGTTTATAAAAATTACAAGAAAAAAAATAGGCATGTTTACTTTGCGTAATAAGAATAAACCATACTTTCTTATTTATTTTACAACTGTACAAAGTAAGATTTAAATATACTTGAATTTTTTAATGTTTTAATTAACCATAAACATTGATACAAAAAACTTAATTTTATTGAATAAAAACTTAAAAATAAATAGGGGGTGGAAATGTCCAGGTATTCAGAAGATTTTTATATTGGTGTTGATGTTGGAACGCAGGGCACAAAAGCGGTTATGATAAAAGGGGATACAGGAGAGATAATTGGAGACAGCAGAAAAAGTTATGGAATTGTTGAAAAACCTGATGGAACAAGAGAGCAAAACGCCGAGGATTGGAAGGATGCTGTTGTGGAAACAGTAGGTACTCTTGTGAAAAATCTGGATAAGAGAGATAGAGAAAGAATTAAGGGAATAGGTATTTCAGGCCAGCAGCACGGTTTTGTTCCGCTTGATAAGGAAGGAAAGGTAATTAGAAATGTAAAGCTCTGGAATGATACATCGACAGCCAGGCAGTGTGAAGAAATACTTGATAAATTGGGAGGTTTATCAAAAGCTCTTGAATATACTGGAAACAATATACTCCCGGGTTATACTGCACCCAAGGTTCTATGGTTAAAAGAGAATGAACCTGAAAATTACGATAAATTAAACATTATTTTGCTACCTCATGATTATATCAACTTTTTTCTAACGGGAGAAAAAAAAGCGGAGCCGGGGGATGCCTCCGGTACTGCCTATTATAATGTTAAAGAGAGACAATGGTCGGAAGAGGTATTAAGAGCAATTGATAGTGAAAAGGACCTGAAAGAGAACTTGCCAGAGCTCATCGAAAACCATGAACCTGTCGGATTTATCAGGAAGGATGTATTGGATTTACTTGGATTAGAAAGCAGCTCTAAAATTATAGTCAGTTCTGGTGGCGGTGATAATATGATGGGAGCTATTGGTACGGGGAATACTAAAAGAGGAATAATAACTGCCAGCCTCGGAACATCGGGTACTATCTATGCTTACTCTGATTTTCCTGTAATTGATAAACTTGGAGAATTAGCTGCTTTTTGCGATAGTACAGGCGGATGGCTTCCCCTAGCCTGTACGATGAATGTTACTGTGGCTACTGAAATGATAAAGTCGCTTTTTCAAATAGATAATGTAAAACTCGAGGAATTGGTTAAAAGTTCACTTCCGGGTGCCCATGGGTTGATTTTATTGCCTTACTTTAATGGAGAGCGCACCCCAAATGTACCTTACGGAACTGGTGTATTCTTTGGAATCAATGAGTTTACCTTAACAGAAGAAAACTTAGCAAGAAGTACTATGGAGGGTGTAACGCTTGGTCTGAGGTATGGTCTTGAAATCATGAAAAGGGAGGGTATCAAGCAGAGTGAAATTAGATTAACCGGTGGTGGTAGTAAAAGTTCTATTTGGAGACAGATTGTTGCCGATATTTTTAATGCAACCTCTGTAAATATGAAGATAGATGAAGCTGCGAGTTTTGGGGCTGCTTTACAGGCTATGTGGTGTTATTTTCATTACAACGGAGAAAACGTAGAGATATCAGATATAACGGACGAAATGGTAAAGGTGAAGGAAGAAACTAGATGTGAGCCTATTAAAGAAAATGTTGAGGTATATGATGAACTTTATAGTATTCAAACTGAGTTGGGAAAGGCTTTAAATGACGTTTTTCAGAATCACAGGGAACTTTTAGTTAAAAGATTTCAATAGGGCAGGAGGCGGCAACATTAGGACCAGAGATAATGTATAAATTAATAGGTTAAGAAGCTAAAACAGTATTGAACCTTTAAACTTTTAGTGGGAAAACATACCTTAATTTGCGGCCGGTAAGTATGAGATATTAGAAGATGAGAATTTTATGGCAATATAAGGCCAGATGGTTGCATGCGAATTCCCTGGCCTGTCAGTTTAGTAAAATATCAATCCAGAGTTAAAAGGGTTAGAATGAAAAGAATTAATATGAGAAAAAATATTAAGGACATCTTTGGTTTTATAAGACAAAAAATTAGTTCGGGGAAAAAGGGCACTGTGCCACTTAAAAAGGAAGAGGATTTGCACTATCGAATTAATACAAAAAATCTGGAACTACCGCAAAACCCACCAGAGTTTACATTTGGTGGTTTTAAAAAAGAAAAAAAGAAAAGAAAAAAAATAAGCCTTTCAGAGTTTTGGGAAATAGCCAACCATAATAATAACTTTGTAATAATGTTAATAATTATGGGGCTACTGACTGTTAGTACCTTTGGAGCATATATATTTGAAATTCAGAGAAACAATGATTTTAAGTCACTATGGGATACCTTATGGTGGACAATTGTAACATTAACCACTGTCGGGTATGGTGATAAAGTACCGATTACTATTGGTGGAAGGATTGTTGGAATTTTAATGATGGTTCTCGGTGTTGCAATTGTCGGTATGGTTACCGGTCGAATTGCATCTTTTCTGGTAGACAAGCAGATAAAAGCAAGGGGAGGGTTGATTGTGCTGGATAGAAAAAAAGGCCATTTTGTTATTTGTGGCTGGAAAAATGAATTAGAAAACATTCTGGAAAACATACTAAAAGTTAATCCTGATCTTAGGCCTTCGGATATTGTGCTTGTTAATGATGCAGATCCTGAGGAGGTCGATCATATAAGATCGATACCAAAATTTAAGACGATAAAGTATATAAAAGGGGATTACATTGATGAAAAGGTCTTGAAAAGGGCAAATATAAAATCGGCATCTACTGCATTGGTATTGGCCGATGCAAGCAGAAGGTTTTCTGTTCAAGAGGTAGATTCAAGGACAGTTATGTCGGTTATTACAATAGATTCAATGAATAAAAATATTTATACATGTGCAGAACTTATAGATGAAAAGTTTGAAAAGTATTTAAGACTTGCAAATTGTGATGAGATTATTCTTTCTAGGGAGTATAGTCGGATTCTTATTGCTAATGCAGCAAGCGCTTCGGGGGTATCTCATATTGCTGCCGAATTGTTAAATCCAGAAAAGGGAAAACTATTTACCCATGATTTCCCGGATGTATTTATAGGTAAAACGTTTTATGAATTGAAAGATTATTTTGAGAAAGAATACGGTTATATACTGATAGGAATCCTTGAAAATACTGGCAAAATCTACTATCGAAAAAAAGAAGCTCTTGCAGAAGCTCAGAAAACACCGGACATTTCAAAGCTTGTGGAAAATCTCCAGAATGTAAAAAAGCTTATTCCCAATAAACCAGTATTGAATCCAGGGAATGACTATGTAGTAAAAAGAAACTCCAAAGCAATTGTTATTAGAAAATTTGAAGAGTCAAAGATAGCATAGTTTAAACGAATAAATTAGGAACGATTAAATTAGGATGAAAAAATGGAACATGATTTGAAAAAGCAGGATAACGTAGAGATTCTAAAGCATATTGTACTATTTGAAGATTTTAAAGATGATATTGAAACTTTAAAAAAAATAGATGAACTTTTTAAAGAGCGAAGTGCAAAAAAAGGAGATGTTATAATCAAAGAAGGAGAAGAAGGGGATGAATTATACATAATAAAGAGTGGAAGTGTGAGAATATTAAAAAATACGCTTCAGAATGAACCGTACACAGTTGTACTATTAAATGCTGATCAACATGTTTTTTTTGGTGAGATCGGACTCCTATTAAATGATAAACGATCGGCTACAGTTTTGGCAGAGGAGGATTGTGTATTCCTCGTGACAAACAGGAAAAAGTTTATGGAATTCGGAGAAAAAGAGCCCTACATAGCTCTATTTATAACAAGACGTATAGCCCAAATTCTTGCGAAACGATTATATAAAGCCAATCAGGATGTGGTAACACTTTTTTCTGCCCTTGTCTCTGAAATAGATAGTGAAGGTATGGTGTTTTAAGTTTAGTGCAATAAGCATGGTTATAGTATGAGACCCGGGTTGATGAAGGCTTTATCTATCCTGGGGTGTCATGAAAAAGAATTGTTTCGTTGCACTCAGCAATTGAGAATGAGCGACAGTGAAATGAAGAAATCTTTAATTGTAAGAAGAAGACATTCTACAGGGTATCAACAAAGGGATCCTTACTCCCAATAATATCTATAATGAATATAGTATATGAGACTCCTTATAAGAGGAGCCCCATTTGCACATATATTATTATTAAACAATTTCAACTAATTCAACATCAAAGGTTAAATCTTTTCCAGCGAGTGGATGATTTGCATCTAATGTTACTGTATCATCTGCTACTTTCAGAATTGTTACAATAATAGGTTGATTATTTGACTGTACGAGCTCAAGTTCAAGCCCCACTTCCGGAGTAATATCTGCCGGAAAACTGTTCTTTGGTACATCAACAACCATCTCTTCCCTGTAGGGGCCATATGCATCTTCTGAAGAAACAATCACAGTTTTTGTATCGCTTGGTTCCATCCCTATTACTGCTTCCTCCAATTTAGGAAAAATCTGATTCTGACCAATCTGAAACTCCAGGGGATCATGACCTATCGAGGAATCAAAGACTGTCCCATCTTTCAACTTTCCTGTATAATGGATTTTTACAGTGTCTCCATTCTTTGCTTTTGCCATTTGTTAAATCTCCTAATTTATTAATTATGGAATTATCCTTTGAAGAAGATGGATAAGAAAGCAGCCCTATTACCCTATATTTCCTTGATTCTATTGGTTTAAAATAAAGATAAGGCGATAAACAGGTAAGCAGTTTGCCCGATTTAATTTTATTCTTAATCTTGCTTCTAAGGATATTAAAGAACCTTTAAAGGTTAAGATAAGCATTCGGTTGTAAAATGTCCATTGTTTAAATTAATATTTTGATGTAATTTATAAAGTTTTTATTTTTATAGCGTTTTATCAAAAAGTACCAACTGATTTTTCCTGTAATTAAATAAAAGATTGATTTAAGATTTTTAAAAAGATCAATTATTGGTATTTTACTGTGTGTTTAACTTTTTAATTTTTCTCCACACAGCATCATCTGGACTTGCAAATTCTCCATTATCATAATATTGATATACTTTCCATTCTGGGAATATGAAAGATAATAAA
>QNBN01000247.1 GCA_003645695.1 Spirochaetota bacterium
CAAAGAGCTTCAGAAGAAAAATCAACAACTTTGAAGGGAAAAAGGTACAATGCTTTGATTTGAAGGATATAGCATACATGCTAAAAAAGCAAACAATCAAGGCTCAGAGAAATTCATAATGGACTAAGTGGGCAGATGAAGTGGATTTTGTCATGTTCAGAGCTATGCTTATCTGAAAAAAAGATTTTATAGAAAATTGTATATATAGTAAATATGGTTTTCAAGGAAATTCTTAACAAAGCAGCATATTCAAATATTATAATAGGTTTGGGGCCTGTAAGCCTTTCATATATGACCGCTGTTTTTTTGAGAATAGAAACAGATATGTTTTTTTTACTAATACCATTTTTAATAACATTCTTCGTATATTCAATAAATAGATTCACAGACATAAGAGAAGATATGATAAACAATCCAGAAAGAACAGAATTTATTAAAAACAAAGGAAATTACTTTTTATTTGGTGCTGTAATATCTTTGATTGGTGCATTTTTGTTGTCGTTATTTCATTCTGTTTTAACTTTTATGGTAATAGCTATACCGGCAATTTTAGTAACAATCTATAGTTTTAAAATGTTACCTTCCATTAATAAAAAAAGACTCAAGGATTTATTCCTTCTTAAAAATTTAACAGTTTCTTTTGGATGGTCGTTAATACCTGTTTATGTAGCTGCATATGCTAATGTATTTAACATAGGTCTAATCGTACTTTTTTGTTTTATTTTTTTAAGAATACTTATTGGTGTCATTATGTTTGATATAAGAGATGTGATTGGCGATAAAATAGAAGGTATAATAACAATTCCAATAAAATATGGAATCAAAAACAGCAAATATATAATTTTATTTCTCCATGTACTTTCAGTTTTGATTCTAATCTCGGGGTACTTTATTGCAAATTTCTCACCACTGCTAGTGTTAGCCATTATTATTATCATATCCATTTTAACTGCTTTCTATTATATTAACATAGAAAAAGATACAGACAAAAAATTTCTTTGCAATGTTATAGTTGATGGTGAGTATGTGATATTAGGAGTGTTGGCACTAATTTTGTCGGTTATATTAAGTTAGAAATTAAGAAAAGTTAGGATAAATATGTGCAAAAATAAAATTAATTAATGCTAAAATTGAAGAAAATCTTGAAAAATATTCTGATTTTCATTATATATAGTAACACTTATCTATCTATTGGTGCATCTATTGTAGCGTTAGTCTCAGCAAAACTTTTAGGTCTTCCAGTTAATTGGTTAATTCTATTCATACCTTTCTCAGCAAGCATGCTTATTTATAACTTAAACAGATACACAGATGTTATTGAAGATAGCATAAATGTGCCACAAAGGGTGTATTTTATATACAAATATGGAAAATTATTCATTTTTTCAGGTATAATTATGTATATAATTTCCTTAATTTATTCATTTATAATAAATTTTACTATGTTCATCTTTACACTTTTACCCGTTGTAATTGCATTCATATATTCTGTGCTCAGGTTGAAAAGATACCTTTCATAAAGAATGCATTAGTTGGTATTGCATGAGGTATTGCTGCATTATTACCAGCAGCATATTACAATTCTCTTAATCTCCCGTCATTTATACTCTTCTTTTCTTTGCCATACAATTCTTTATAAACACAGTAATTTTTGATATAAAAGATATAAAGGGTGATAGATTAAAGTCTATAAAAACACTACCAAATACATTTGGTATAGAAAAAACAAAATTGATTTGCAATGCAGCTAGTGTTACTTCCATTATATTTATTTTTCTGGGTATAATTTACAGACTATTACCTATATATACCCTTACTGTACTCTTACCTTTTGCTTTTTATGTAATAACATACACCTACTATTCACATAAAAATAAAAACACATTCTTTTATGGGCTTTTTGTAGACGGTGAGTTTATCTTTCTTCTATTCATATTTTTTATTTCTCGCCTACTTAATATAATTTAGATGTAAAAATGGAAGACATAGCCATAGTTGGTGGTGGTCCAGCTGGTGCATATCTTGCCTATTGCTTAGCTAAAGAAGGAATTTATGCGACGGTCTTTGATGATTCCCATCCAAGAGAAAAGCCATGCGGTGGTGGAATATCATCATTTGCAATAAGAAAATTTCCAATACTTCATGAATTACCTATTGGAAAGGCGCCTGGCAAAGAAATAAGATTGATATCCCCAAATGGAAGAGAAGCAGTAATAAGAGGCACCGAAGAAAGCTGGGCTGTTTCACGGTTACATTTAGATAAATTCTTATTGGAAAAAGCAATTGAAAACGGTGCAAGACTCATAGAAAAAAGAGTAATTGATTTTGAAAAGAAAAAGCATGGGTGGATATTAAAAACCAAAAAAAGTTTTAAAAGAACTAAAATAATAGTTGGTGCAGATGGTGCAAATAGTCTAGTTAGAAAGAAACTAATTGGGCCAATTGAGATTGAAAATTTAGGAATGACTTATGGTGTGTTTGCAAAAGGCGTGGAAGAAGAAACCATAATAAAATATATTAAAGGTATAGAGGGTTATGCATGGATATTTCCTAGAGAAGATCACTCGAGCATAGGTGTTGGAGTTGAGTTAAAAAATGCAACTCTTGGTAAATTAGAATTGAATAGATTCATAAAGAATTATGCTAAAAGAGCAAAAATAATGAGCAAGTGGGGAGCAATAATACCTCTTATAAAACACGTTGAATTTTATGAAAAACCGATTGCTGGCAAAGACTGGATACTTATAGGTGATGCTGCTGGTCATGTTGACCCAGTGACAGGAGAGGGTATACTCTACGCTATGTGGTCTGCAGAGTTAGCAGCAAAAGCTATTGCCAATAATAGTCCAGAGGCATTTGATATAATGTGGAGAAGGGAGTATGGATGGAATCTAATAGAGGCTGTTAGATCAAGAAGTATATCATTTAATGATACATTTCTTGAGATTTCAATATGGCTCGCAAAAAGAAGTCCAACATTTGGTAAACTCCTTTATGATTTAACCAACAGCGACCAAGATTATAAAACACTAAATAAAAGAATAATTAGAGAACTTCCAAAGAATACAATAGAAATTATTTTGTATTATTTAAATAAGATGGTGAAATGGAAATAAAGGATTCGCTGGTAAGATGGTTTATAAGAAATATACTATTACCAAAAAATGAAATAATTGATAAACCGGGATTTATAATCTTTACTCTTAGTAGCAAAATTGGCAGAGTTGATTTAAGAGAAATATTGCTTCCAGAAACCATATTTATAAAATTAGAGAATGAAACAATAAACCATTTTAATGGAAAAGGCGCGCAATTACTTTATTCTGTTGGTAAAAAATTTGGTTACAGATATGCACTTTCCTCAAATTATCCCATAGCTAAAAATAGAAAAGAATTTGAAAAAATCTCCTATTTTCTAGTAAGATTCTTGGAATCTGTATATGCTAGGAAGATAGAGTATGAAACAAACTTCAATAAAAAACTTTTTGTATTTAAAGCGTATGACTGGATAGTGTGTAGAAAAAATGGATTAGGTTATATATTTTCTACAGGCGCTGGTGCTGGTATGCTCGCTTATGCATTTCAAGACTTTAATATTGAAGCAATTCAACCGAAATGTCAAGGAAGAGGGGATGATTATTGTGAAATAATATGTGGTAAATTGAATGATTTAAAAACATTAGTCAAAGATGTATATACAGAAACTGATTTAATCAAGTTAAATTTAAAATCAGATGAATATGAAAAAATTAATAAATTGAGAGTTCCAAGATATGCAAAAAATTCATTCAAAACTTTTTTGGATTCAAAAATATTTAGATATGAACATGGAATTATACGACACAGAGAAGAACGATTGTTATGGTTAGAATCCTCCATAATGTATCTCCTTGAAAAAGAACTCAAAAAATTACCTCATGCCCTGGATATTCTATGGAAGGTAAGCTATGATTGGGGTAAAAAGCTTGCTGAAAAAGCAGGCAAGCAGAACCCTGCAAAATTCATAATGGATTTCTTCCCAGCCCTTGGTTTTGGAGATATTCTCGTTCTGGAAAAAAGCGGAAAGTACAAAATCTATGTCAATTACTTCCCATGGACTAAGTGGGCGCAGGAAATAGATTTTGCCATGTTCAGAGCTATGCTAAGCGGGATTATAGCAGGATTCATAGGAAGGGAAGTCAAACTAAAGCTTATAGAAAGGAATACAAGCTCAAGCAAGGGATTCAGCCTTGTTCTTGGAGAATAAACACAGCAACTCCACCTATTTCTCCATTTCAATCTATTATCTCTATTCCGTTCTTTGTGAAATCTATTGCATGCTGCCCGCCATCTATCTTTGTCTGTCTCATCTTTACCACAAGCAGACTTCTTGCAAGCTCCTTCCCGAGGACTTCATAATCCAGCCTTATCAAGCCATCGGTTACAAATTCAGCAACACCGTATCTGGAATGTGTTGAATCCCTCGCCTCCGCTATCAAAAGCGTTGTTACACCCAAGCCCTTAAAGAAATCTATTATCCTGTACATCAGCCTTCTTATTATCGCATCCGTTGGCGGTGTTATTGTATATTTAGCCTCAAGTATTTCAGCTGGTATTTCTCTTATCATTGAGCGGAATGTTGTTGCGAATATTTCAATAGATGAAATGGAATCTATAACCAGGCGCTTTGCCTTTATCTTTTTTACTGCACGTTTTATTTCTTTTATGACATCCCCTATATCTACAATATTTTTCACTCTTATTACATTTACCTTTCCCTCCCTTTCTAGCTTATCAAAATCCATTCCAAAGCGCGTTGCAATATGCTTAAGCTCATCTGCTTCCTGCTCGAAAGTTACATAAACACCTGGTTCGTTATGCTTTGCACCGTAATAAATATACTGCAAGGCAAAGGTTGTCTTACCTGTCCCTGGTCCACCAGAAACAAGAACAACAGCATTTTTTGGGTAACCACCTTCAAGCATTTTGTCCAAACCAGGTACACCACTTTTAACCCTTTCTACAACCATTATACTCAACTCCTTTGCTTTTTTCTTTTATATAATTTCTCTTGGGTATTTAAATATTGTTTTATTGTAAAGTAAACTTCTTAAGGTTACACTTTTCTGTTGGTTCAACAATAATATATATCTGGTGATGTGTATGAGGTTTTCACCAGATATAAGAGCTTTCTTCAGAAAGCTCTATAAAGATG
>QNBN01000248.1 GCA_003645695.1 Spirochaetota bacterium
AATTTTCCTAATTATTTGGGAGAAGCTCTTAATATGAGAGTATATTTAGGCGATCCTTGGGCTAGGGTTATTTATCCAGAGGATTTAAAGCCAGTGCTCGATGAAATTGGTCCTAGGTTTGCCGTGGCTATAGGGTTAGCCATGAGAGATATAGATTAACTAATTTACACTAATTATTAGTAAACAATTTGTCTTTCGGCCCTGAGGATCAAGACCGAAGGGTGAATATTTGATTAGCAAATAAAATTTATGGATAAAAAAGATATTAGTTTATTGCCCGAAGAAATGCGTAAGGTAGAAGAAGATGAAAGTAAGAAAAAGAAGTTAGAAAGAGCAGATATTACGATGCATATTCCAGAAAAGGGTAAAAAACAACAAGATACATGGGTAAAACCTTTACACAAAAAGGGGAGAGTTTCTATTTGGGAAAAATTAAAAAAAGGAATTTGGGGTAGTCCTGAGGAAAGAAAGAAAAAGAAAGAAAAGAAAAAATTAGAGGAAATTAAAAAAATTGATAGACAAAAACAGCGAGAAGAAGAAAAGAAAAAAAGATTCGAAGTAGAAAGGAAAAAGAGAATGGAAAAGCAAACAAGGGCAGAAGAAGAGAAGCGTAGAAAACAAGAAAAAAAACAGAAAGAAATAAAATTACGCGAAGAAGAGGAAAGAAAAAAAAGAGAAGAAAGAGAAAAACAACAACAGGTATTGCGAAAAAGAGAAGAAGAACAAGAAAAATTTAAATTAGAAGAAAAAAAGAAACGAGAAAAAATTGAGCAAAAAAAGAAGACAAAAGAGAAAGAATTGCCAATTAAAAAAGACAAAATTGAACCAGTTAAATTAGCTGAACATCAAGCAAAAGAGGTTGAAGCAGGAATGAGAGTAAGTTTAATTCCGGAAGAGTTTATTAATCCTCCAGAAGATAGATATGCCCATAGTTTATTAGTTTTTATTTTTTCAATATTATTTACAGTTCTAATTATTGGCGCTGTTTATTTATGGATGGTTTGGCAGGAATCAAAAGTTACTGCAGAAACCGTTAATATAGATGACCAAATAGTTGCGGTAGATAAAAAAATTAAAGATTACAATGAGATTAAACAAAATGCTCAAGAATTACAGAATAAAATTGGTGCTGCCGAAGGTTTATTAAATAAACATATTTATTGGACTAAATTTTTTGATTTATTAGAGCAGAATACAGTGCAGGGAATTTATTATGTCAGTATTGCCGCGGATACAGAGGGAGGAATAATATTGTCAGCAATAGCAGAAGATTACACTACCATAGCTCGCCAGTTGGTAGCATTTAATGAAGCAACTGATTTTGTTAATCAGGCAAAAGTCAGTTCGGCAGTAGCGCAGACAGGAGAAGAAGGACAAATTTCCGGGGTTAGTTTTAATATAGATTTACAGTTAACCAATAATGTTTTTATTAAATAAGTTTTAATTATGGAGAAAGACACTAAAAAGAAAATGTCTCCTATAAAATTATTTTTATTGCAATATTTTAAATTTATTACTCCTTTGGCAGTGATATTGATTTTAGTTTTAAGCTTCCTATTTTTATTAAAACCCAAATACAATGAAGTTAAAGTAAGCGGAGCGCTTAATCTGGAGGCCAAGCAAGAATCCTTAGCTAATAAAGAAACGTATTTAACCCAATTAAAATCTTTAGAGAAAAATTATGAGTCACTTCCCCAAAGTGATATTAGTAAAATAGATAATATTTTGCCTAGCAAGGAAGATGTGCCAGGACTGTTAGTCCAAATTGAAGAAATAGCTGAAGCCAATGGTTTTAATTTATTATCTTTAGATATAAGTCCAGTACAGAATTTAGCCAAAAGCAAGCAAAAAAGTTTGATTAATCAGTTATTAATTACCGCTACTATAGAAGGCGGGGAATACTCAGATTTAAAATTATTTTTAAATCAATTAGAATCCAATTTACGCTTATTTGACGTAAAATCTTTGAATTTTACCTCAGGAAGCAACCTTTATACTTTAAATATTTCAACCTATTATTTAGCTTCAAAATAATATGCAATTTTTAACAGGCGCAAAGAAAAAGAGGAATATTGTTTTATTGGTTATTTTAATTGTTTTGTTTATTGCTGTTTTTACTTTGCTTTATAATACTTTTTGGAAGGATACAGGAATTTCTTTGATTTCAGGCGTGATAGTAGGAGGTGAGAGAATTAGACCCCTTGATACTTCTTTTAATAGCGAGTTATTCAGTGGCTTGAAGTTTAGGTCATTACAGGAATATGTAGAATTGCCAGTTCGTTCAGGAGCTAAAGGACAGACAAATCCGTTTTATATTCCAGAATAATTAGTAATTTTATTTTTTATAACATAAGATATGTTTGATAAAAATCAGCAAAAAATTTTAGATGAATTAAGCCGAGAGGAATTATTATCCTCAGAACAAAAGGAGAAGATTTTAGCTGAATCTAGTGATAAGGATTTGGATAAAATTTTGCTTACTCAAAATATAGTGGATGAAGAAAAATTAACGCAGATTAAGGGGAAAGTTTATAATTTTCCGTATACTAGTTTATTGGGCGGAAAAATTAAACCAATCACTTTGAGCATTATTCCTAAAAATATTGCCGAGAATTATAAAATGATTGCTTTTGATAGAGAGGATGATAAAGTTAAAGTGGGTTTAATTGATCCAGCTAATTTTCAAGCAATGGAGGCCATGGATTTTTTAGCCGAAGAAAATGATTTGAAGATAGAGTATTATATTATTTCTAAGTCGTCTTTTAAAGAAACTATTAAAAAATATGAGTCTATCGGCAAAGAAGTAGAAAAAGTTTTAGGAGTTGCTAAAGAAAAATTTGGTCCTAAAATGCCTCCCGGAACACAGGAACTGGGAGATGTTCCAGAAGAGTTAGAATCAGAAGAAGTTATTAAAAAAGCGCCAGTAGCCCAAATTGTTTCCGTGATCATCAAACATGCGGTAGAAGCCGGGGCCTCTGATATTCACATAGAGCCAGATAGAGAAGAGAGTAGAGTGCGTTATCGTATTGACGGGATGTTGCGCACTAAACTTAAATTACCTATTTATATCCATTCGGCGGTAGTTGCTCGCATTAAAGTTTTAGCTAATTTACGTTTAGATGAAACTCGTATTCCTCAAGATGGACGTATTCGTTTACGTATTAACGAGAAAGATATTGATTTTCGTATTTCTACCATTCCAGTAGTAGATAATGAGAAAGTGGTAATGCGTATCTTAGAAACCAAGACCAAATCCATGGTCTTATCTACATTAGGATTTCATCCTTGGGTTATAAAAGTAATTGAACGTAATATTAAAAAACCCAATGGAATGTTCTTAGTAACCGGTCCAACAGGTTCTGGTAAATCTACTACTCTTTATACTATTTTGAGTATGTTAAATGATGAAAAAATTAATATAGTTACTTTGGAAGATCCAGTAGAATATTTTATCAGAGGTGTTAACCAATCACAAGTTAATTCAGAAGTTGGCTATACTTTTGCTACTGGCTTAAGAGCGTTGTTAAGACAGGATCCGAATATTATTATGGTGGGAGAAATTCGCGATGGGGAAACAGCGGAGTTAGCTGTCCACGCGGGTCTGACAGGGCACTTAGTTTTTTCAACTATTCATACGCGTGATTCCTTCGGCGTCATTCCCCGTCTTACCGATATGAAAGTAGAGCCGTTTTTATTGGCGTCAACTTTAAATGCCGTGGTCGCCCAAAGATTAGTTAGGAAAATTTGCAAGCATTGTAAGGTAGAAGCAGAAATTCCCGCGGATATAGAAAAGAGTTTAAGAAAAAAAATAGAATTATTGCCAAAGGAAGCTCTGCCCAAAGGAGTGGATTTATCAAAACCTTTGAAATTTTATAAAGGCAAGGGTTGTAGTCGTTGCGGTAATTTAGGATATAAAGGCAGAAGTGTTATTGCTGAAGTTTTAGAAATAACCAAAGAGATGCAAAAAATTATTACCAGCGGATATAAGATAGCAGAAGTTAAAGAGGAAGCTCAAAGACAAAAAATGATTACCATGGATCAAGACGCTTTGATTAAAGCTTTAGAGGGGGTAACTACTGTAGACGAAATTTTACGAGTTACTCAAGAATAATAATTTATTTATTCATGTCTTTATATAATTATAAAGTTAAAAATAAATACGGAGCCATAGTAAGGGGAGTAGTTGAGGCAGAAAGAGAAGAAGAAGCGGCTGATATTTTAGCAGAAAGAGAATTTACGGTTTTATCTATTAAAGAAAAAGAGAGAGAAAGTGTTTTATCCGCTTCTTTATCTTTTTTGGATCGAGTACCGGCAAAAGATTTAGTTATTTTTTCTCGGCAATTAGCTGTTATGATTTCAGCGGGGGTTAGAGAGGTAGAAGCTTTACGCACTTTAATTACGCAGACATCTAATGAAAAATTTAAGGCGATTATTGCAGATATTGCTGATGAGGTGGAAGGCGGAGCTAAGCTTTCAGAAGCTATGAGAAAGTATCCCCATGCCTTTGGCGAATTTTATATTGGTATTATTAAGTCCGGAGAAACAACAGGCCGTTTAGCCGAAGTGTTAGATTATTTAGCTGATCAGCAGGAAAAGGATTATGACCTCCATCATCGCATCAAAGGCGCGATGACTTACCCAGCTTTTATTATTGGCGGTTTGGTGATAGTAGGTATTGTGATGATGGTTTTTGTTGTTCCTCAACTGACAGGGGTGCTTGCTGAAACTGGAGCTGAACTGCCTTTATCAACAAGGATGTTGATTGGCACCAGTACTTTTATACAATCTTTTTGGTGGGGTATACTTTTAGCTATTATCGGTGTTGTTGCCGCTTTTAAGCTTTATACTAACACAGAAAAGGGAAGATATTATTGGGATTATATAAAATTAAAATTGCCCATCATGGGTCCAATTTTACAAAAATTATATTTAGTTAGATTTACCCGCAGTCTTTACACTTTGTTTATTGGCGGTGTAGATATAATAGTCGCTTTAAGGATTGTCGCTGAGGTAGTTGGTAATTCTGTTTATAAAGATTTAATTTTAAAGACAGTTAAATCAGTAGAAGATGGTAATCCTGTTTCCACAGTGTTTTTACAAAATACTAATGTTATTCCAGCTATGCTGCCTCAAATGTTAGCTATAGGAGAAAAATCAGGCAAAACAACTGA
>QNBN01000249.1 GCA_003645695.1 Spirochaetota bacterium
AATTTTAGTTGAGATAAGAAAGTATTGTAGCAATCGATAGTTATTTGATAACCATTGAATAACCAATTCTAAAAAGATAAAGTGCTGTCATATAAAACATTAATCTACCAGGGCGAGAAATTTATAATTTCTTGTATATTAGAGATTTCGTCACTTAGCTGAAAAGGTCATTTAATTATGTTACTTTCGAAAATAAAAGCTATATATTTGCACAACTTGAAAGGACAAAACCGGTTTTATAGTAAGTTCTTTAGATATTGAATTTTTTTATCATTAAACCTGCTATAATAAGAAATTTACTATAATTAAATTCAAATCCATACTATAAATATTTTTACACTTGTGAATTGGTATATTATTATAAATTTTATCAATAATTTTAAAAACATTGAGATATTAATGGTGATTTTCGCTTTAGAGTTATGTTATTATAGCGATACGGATGAGCATCAAATTTAAGGATTTACCTATGTTTAAATTATGGAAAATTTCAATATTTTTGTTGACCATCTCAGTCAACCTTTTTAATTACTCTTTATCTCTATCTGCTGAGATTTCTGAAAAAAAGGATATAGCAATATTTGGGGTTAGCAGCCACGTTACGAATGTTTCTGAGGATCTTATTTTATATATTGATTCATCCATTAACCATTATTTTATAAAGCAAAAGAGATTTAATGTCCTTGGATATGGCGATTATCGACTTAAATCAGAGAGCATAGATAATTTTATAGAGAGAATAAGGGAGATCAGGGCAAAAAAGGCAGAAGAAGCCGGAGTTTATGATGAAAAGTTTGGCACGGTGGTGATCAAAGGTGAAGATTTTGATAGGATAGTAAACTCATTCCTGGTGGTTATTCCGGTTCTTTCCAATTATAATGTAAAAGATACCCAGATTGAGGAGGTATCAGGATCGACAAAGTATCTTGTAAATGGCTACACTGTGGGGGTTGTTGTCGATATAACCTTTATTAACGTTCGAGAGGGAAAGAAGGAAGCTTCTATCAGGCTTTATGGAGAGGGTACGGATACTGATTACAGTGCGGCTAAAAAAAAGGCAGTTGATAATGCCGTAGCTCAATTACCTTATCGGGTTAAAAAGCTGGATATTTTCAAAATTAAGAGCGGTGTCCTTATGGTGAAAGGGGATACCGTTATATTTGCTCTTGGAGAGGATATGGGTGTTAGGCCAGGTGATGAATATGAGGTAATAACCAAGCATAAAATTGGTAACTCAAATAGAGTTGTAAAACTACCCACAGCCCTAATAAGGGTTAAAAGGGTCTATCCGGATCATTCGGAAGGAAGAATCGTCTATCAGAAGGAAAGGATTACAGAGGGCGATCAACTTGTGGAGGTGGCAAGAGCCGGAGTGGATATCTCTATTAATACAGGGATTATGAAGGTGAATATTCCGGATATGAACTACAGCCTGGTTCTTGTGGATGATTCCTTTATTGGAACAGTCCTTGGTAACCACTACTACTTTGAATTAAATCAGCCTTCGCGAAATTACATTCCTGAAGTATCCTTGTCAATAGCAAAGAGACTCGGGTACAGATTTAAGGTGGATTTTAATGGTATTGGAATGTTAAACTTTCCTATATGGGGTGGAATAGGTGAGTTGGGTATTGTTACTTCCTTATATAAGAGAAGGTTAGGAATTGATTTTGGAGTCTATGGTGGTATACTTTATATGTCTACCTTTAAAAAAAGGATCTACCAGGAGGGCATTTTACCATCAATCAGTATTGAAGGAACGGAGATTGATTATGATCAGGACCCTTATGCATCTATCTATGGTCTGGGGATCGGGCTTAAGGGAAGCACGGGTATAGAATTTGTAGTTGGAAGAAACAGTTCGGTAAGGGCTACTGTTTCCTACAGATTATACACTTCAATAAAAAATTGGATGATACATATTGAAGAGACTTCAGGAGATGTTATGGAGTCTGTTACAATTGGTAGTGACAGCGACAATATATTCCCATATTATGGGAGTATGAAGATGGTGAATATAAATGGACTTGACATTTCGATAGGTTATAATCTCAGGTTTTAAAATAAGAGGAGATGAATAAAACAAAGGTTCGGAGGTGCAATATGAATAAGAGAAAAAACATAAATAGATTACCAAGCATCAGGTTAGCTCTAATATGTTTTGCACTATTTGTAATGGTATTTGCGCTTATTGTATCAGGTTGTGCAAAAAAGAGTGTAAAGCTGGGGGAAGAAAAGGGGGCACAGATTGTAGTAGCTAATGGTGTTGGAAAAGCTAAAAAGTTTGCCCTTGCAAGGGATGAGGCAATCAGGGATGCTCTGAAAAAGGTTGTAGTCGGAATAATAGGGGAGGAGAACGAAAAAAGTAATCAAAAGAAGCTAAATAGTTATGTTTACAGCATAAGTGAGAGTTTTGCTGTATCTTACGATATTACAGACAAGGTAAAAACTCCAGAAGGAACGGTAGTTTATGTTAAAGTTAAGTTTGATAAGAGTAAAATTATAGATAGCCTTAAAACTTTAAATATAGAGATTCCCCGGAAGAAGCAGCCAAAGGATTACTCGAAGTCTCCCTATGCAAAAATAATAAATGAAGCAATAGATAATTTAACCTACCTTGTGTATTTTGAACCAGAGGACAGAAAGATTGATGATGAGTATGCAAGACTTTGTGTTAATAGGGTTAATAACTACCTGGCAAATAAGGGTTATGAATATATTGACCTTGACAGGATAAATGAGATTAAGGATGAATATTTAAAGATTTACAAGGAAACACAGGGCTCTGTAAGTGTTGTACAGCTTATAGCACAGGCTTTAAATGCAGATATTTATATTGTTGTTGATGGCGATGCAGAGTACCTGGGAAAAGAAGGGGGTGTATATTTTGCATCGGCATCCATTAGCCTTAAAGCATTTGAAAGTGCAACGGGGAGGGGGCTTGGTACAGAAACGGGATATTCTGGGAAACTGGGTTTGCCCAGCGGTAAAGAAGCAGCTATGAGAAAGTGTGTGGAAGTAGCTGTTGAAAAAGCAATCGAACCAGTGATTAATCTTAGTCGTGAGTATATGCTTAAGGCTTTTGAAAAAGGAATAAGGTACGAAGTAGTTGTTCAAGGAGTGAGCGATTACAGGCTCTTAAGAAGTTTTGTTGAGGCGGTTCAGAATACTAAAAACTTCAGGAGCATTAAAGAAGTATCGGTAGCTCCGGGACAGGCAAAGTACTATGTGTATTATATGGGAAGGAAGAATGAGCTTATTGATGAGATCCTAAACTTCTTGCAGGAAGAAGAGGGGTTTGAAAACCTCAATGTGCTTATGTCAAGAGGGAATGCAATACTTTTGAGTATTGAAGAATAGCACGGTGGATAATGGAGAAATCAATATTTGAAAATACCTTAGATTAATAATACTGACAAATGGTACTGATATATCACCTTATTAACAGGGTATAATAAAGGTAAAAGCAGGTGAGAGAACAGATACAGCAAAGAGTTGTACAATGGCATTTAACAAAATTGAAAGATTATTAAAAATCGGAGGGATTAAAATGACAATAAAAAATTATAAACCAGTAGTTATATTCCTGGTTCTTTTTTTGGGTGTTCTACTGATGAGTTCTTGTGCAGAAAAAAGCCTG
The DNA here is from genome assembly GCA_003645695.1 of Spirochaetota bacterium. Taxonomy (GTDB): domain Bacteria; phylum Spirochaetota; class B62-G9; order B62-G9; family B62-G9; genus B62-G9. The sequence continues at coordinate 3,641 of QNBN01000249.1, forward strand.
GTTAAGATTAAATCTCCTAAAAAGGCAAAAATAGGAGAGGAGTTTGTAGTTCAGAAGAGTTCAAATAGGACACCCCGCTGGATTAATGAACCTGAGTTTCAAATAGTAAAGATTAAAGGTGAAAAGTATATTGTTGTAAAGGTTGATGTTTCAGCTAAAGATAGACGTGCTGCTGAGAGGCTTGCCGAGGGGGAATTAAGAAAAAGAGTAGCAGAGGGTATAAAAACACTTGTTGAATCGCAGTTTAGCGAAGCCATGAGTGGTACCCAGGAGAGCTATTCTGAAAGCTTTCAAAGCTATGTAGCCACAGTTGCCAGGAACATCCCTGTAGTGGGACTTATTGTGACTGACACATACTGGGAAAAAATTGAAAGGGTAAAATCAAAGAACGAAGTAGAGTACTATTACAGAATCGTAAAAAGGGCAAGAATGCCCTATAAAAATTATGTAGAATCAAGAGATAAAGCTATGCAGGATGTTATTGCAGCTATCCAAAATGAGGCTGATAGAGCTGCTCTGGAAAAATTGATTGAGAAAATCCAGAATGGAGAGAATGAATAATGAGCAATAAGAGGGGATGGATAACTTTCTGTATACCTGTACTCCTGTTTATTGCCGCAATGATTGTTAATGGCTGTGCTCATGGGAGGACAAGGAGGGAAGTTTCCACCAAACTTGTTTATGCATCTGCAAAGAAGATCCCCGTGTGGATAACAGAAATTCCGGAGGATAAAGAATATTACTATTTTGTTGGCTCCAGTGGTGAGGCTTCTTCTCTGGACGAGGGTAAGAAGCAGGCGGTTAATGATGCTCTAAAACAGGTAGTCGAAACTATTGGTGTGAAGGTTACGACCGAATCAAGCCAGGAGGAAAAGTACTACGCAGAGGAGTACCAGCTTAATGTATCCAGTAAACTGCTCCAGAAAGGAGAGGCAAAGCTTCAAGGAGCAGAACTGAAAAAGGCATACTATGAAAAGTATGAAAGACCCGATGGTTCTGTGTTTTATAGAGTTTGGGTTTTAGTTAAATACAGCAAGCAGGAAATAGCCAGAGAGCAGAAAAGATTAAAAACTGTGCTTGAGCTCAGGTATGGAGAGGTAAAGCGATATGAAGACGAGGCTGCTAAATTTGAGAAGACACATAATTATTACCGGGCTATACAATTTTATGTGGATGCAGCCCTATCTGCATTAAAAATCGAAGATGGAGATCTGTTTTTTGACAGAAATCTAAACAGGGCTTCAATTTTGTTGTCCAAAATATCCGTGAAGAAGTACGGTGAAGATCAGATTGGATTTGTGGGTAAACCACTTGAAAAGCCTCTCAGATTATACGTTTATACATTGGATTGTAAAAAGGAGTATCCTCAAAAAGATGTCCCTGTTAAGTTTTTGTATAGAGTCCCAAGATCAAAATTGACGGGTTATAAATATATAATTTACAATAGGAAGACTGATAGTAATGGTTATGCGGACCTAAAAATTGATAAAGTGTATGAAGTGAGTGATAGGAATCTTGTTGAAG
>QNBN01000250.1 GCA_003645695.1 Spirochaetota bacterium
ATTCCAACTGATTTCATCCCTGCCTGTCGGCAGACACGGCCGTCGGGCAGGCCCGCCTGCCTGCGGGCAGGAATGTAATCATCAATGGCTTTTGGGAATAATATCGTCTGTCTTCTGGGGACGTCCTGAATATGCTTCATATTTCCCTCTTATCATTTTTTCTTGCCAAAATGATATCAATATTTTATTATTTTTCAAGGGTTTTCACACAATCTGACGTTAAGTGAAATCCCAAAGTTATTATGGTGACATAGAATGAGTATAAAAGAAGCCTTAAGAAAACTTCTCATTTCACTTCCAGCAGGCATACCTTATGTTGGAAACATATATAGTCAATATCTTTCCCTAAGTTCTAAGGAACAGAATGAGCTTCTTAGAGAGTTGAAAGAAGAACTGCAAAAAAGAGGGGCAAGTGAACGGGAAATTGAACAGAAGATAAGTTTACTTAAAAAAAGTGAAATACTTAACCGTGTTTTTACCCGCGCTGATGATAAATTTGAATTCCTCATAGAGCGAAATTTTCTCTATAAATTTGATAATGCTGATAGCCCGAATTATTTACAACTTCTATCTAACGATTTTAAGAACTTATTTTTTAAATTTTTTAATAGACACAATCGCATTTGTATTGTTGGGAGAGAAGGGGTGGGTAAGACATTTAATTGTTTATTAATTGCTAAGATTCTTCAGCAAGAAGGACACATTGTCTACTATCAATCCATACGAAAGGCAAATTTTTCGGAAGATGCATTTTCCCAGTTAATGGGTTTAGTTGATAGACATTTTGTGTTTATCATAGATGATTGTCAAGCTGATACTGAGAAAACAAAACAAATTATTGAAAAAGTAACTACTATTAAGGGTCATGCTGGAAAACCTAAGTTTATTCTATTAACTCGCCCTTTTGGTAAACACGAAATGAAAGATATATTTGGTAAAGAAATTCCTATATTGGAATTCAAGGAAAGATTTACTGACCTTGAATTTCTAGCGAAATTGTTTTTCCAAAAGATCAACATGAGCGATAAATTGGATCACTTTCGTTCCCTACTGAAAAAACACGATTTTTCGAAAATTCTTTTTAAATATAAGAATATGGAATTTTGGAATGAGTTCTTTTGTTATATAGAAGATAGCCGTGAAATTAAAGCAACAGAAAGTGAACTCTATAAATCTGCCTACAATTTCTTTATGAAGCGTGAGCAGTGTTTTCTGGAAGAAAAGGAAATTCTTGCAAAATTATTGCCGTTTTTTATCAATGATATGCCTATACATGCAGAGTATGTAAATAATAATTTGCAAATTCCTGATGCACAAATCCAAAGATTAGTAAATGAAGGAGTGGTTGATTATGAGATTTTAGATTGGGATAATAAGAATTGGCAAAATGATACCGCTAAATTCGTCATGAGTAAAATCCATCCTACAAAAGCCAAAATAATTGCGATAATACTCAAAAAATATGAAAATATGAAAATAGAGCAGGAAACTGTCCTCATAGATTATATGGAAACATATTATGAAAATTTATATTACATAATTACACCAATTTACTTTCATGAAGCGGAGGTGCTTAGAGTATTATGTGAACAGGAACGGTTCGTATCCATATTCAAAAAATATCTTAAAAGAAGGCGTCTAGGAAAACATTTAGATAGAGTAATAAAAACGTTTTCAAAGCTAAAACCTCAAATAAAAGAAAAATTGTTTGATGATATGGTTATAAATACGTTAGCGGAAAAATGCAATGACAAAAAGTTTTATTTGAATAGCAAAGGCTTTCTACTTAAAGCCGTGTACAGAATCAGCCCTTTTAAAGCATATGAGTTATATAAAAAAATCGACATCGATGCCTTTATAAAGGGTTTTAATAATATTCCGGAAAGCAAGGGGGGAATAGTCACATTTAGAAAATTTACAGAGATTTTCAAGAATCTTTACTCTTTTTACTTATTTAGCATAGATTTTAGATTCAAAGAGGAATTAGATACAAACTCAATCTCTGATAATTTAAGAATGACCTTTAGCAATAACAGCTACCCACTTTCCGATGAGGCCATAGTTGAAAAAGTGAACGAAGGCAGATGGAAGATAATAGACGGACAAATAGCTTACCTTATTAGAAGGAACAAGGGGAGAAGGAGAAAGTTAAATGTGTACTTATCTCTTGCAGATGACAGAGATAGAGGAATTTACATTATTAACAACACTAAAAAATTTTTAGATGGATGTTATGAAGAGTTCATCAAAAGATTTGATGAGGATGATTATTTAACCCAGCTTCATTGGCTCTTAAATAATTTAGATGGCATGAAACTTAGCTCTGGTACTAAAGTTAGTCTAGCCAATTACCTCCTTGAAAAAATCCCTCCTACAAAGATAGTAAAGTGGATAAAATTCAAAAATACAAGAGTTAATGAGTTAAGATATATATTTAAGATTGCTAGATTTACATTTATTAAAGCCGATGGAACTACACGAAATTTATATCATGAGTATTTTAAGGGTTTATTTGATTATACTGATGCAAAGAGAATATTCGATAACGAGAGGTCTAAATTATATGACATAGCTATAATCTCAAAGTTTTCCCATGAAATTCTAGCAGATTATCTCTACCAATATTCTAATGAAGACAATTTCATCAAAAAAGTTTCGAGTGAAAATAATTTATATCTAATAAACCAAAGTATAGAATTAATAGAAAATAACCCAGGGCTATCAGATGAACAGAAAAACTTTATAATTAGCAGAATCATAGGCAATTGCAACTTTGGGGAGAGACTCCTTAAAGCCACGATTAAGGAAGCGAGAAAACGTGGTAAAAGAATAGATGTAGATCATGAGAGAGAACAATTTTTTAGTTTCAGGAGGAAGTATGGAAGGGACTTCGCCTAACACAGCATATACGCTACGGGCTAAAACCCTTGCCCTTCGGGACATTGCTCCTTGTGGTCGCAATGTCGTATATGCTGGAACCGTTATCTGCCATTGCCCAAATAAATAGGAGGTCAGAAAGATGAGCATAAAAAGAATAGAAGTGAGAAACTTTAAAAGTTTTAAGGAGTTAAAGATTGATCTTGGAAAATTCAATGTGATAATCGGTGCAAACGCATCTGGGAAGTCCAATTTTGTCCATATTTTTGAATTTTTGAGAGATATAACAACTTCAGGGTTAGATAATGCAGTATCTTTGCAGGGAGGAGTAGAATATCTCCGAAACATGAATATAAGGGTTTCTGAAGATTTGTTTATAAAGATTGTTGCTGATCAAGAGTTCGGATGGTTGGGGCGACGGACAAAAGCAGGTTTAATAGGCATAAAAACCTATGAGACGATATATGAGTTTGCATTAAGATTTAATAAAAGAGGCTCTGGATTTAGAATAGCAAAAGATAGATTAAATCAAAAATGTAGATTTATTAGGTTAGAGAGAAAAGGGAAAAAAATTGAAGAGAAAGAAATACTTGGCAAGGGGGAAATTCTTATCTCACGTAGCAATGGAAAGGTAAAAATTGATCTTAACATACCACCGAAGGTGCCACTGAAAAAAGAGGATATAATACCACCATTTTTGCGAGAAGAGAAATTATTAGAGCATGTCCTTCTCCTTGAAACACCATACTTTTTTATACCTCCATTAGAAGGTATTTATAGTGAAATCTCAATATACGATTTTGATCCCAAATTACCTAAAAAAGCTACTCCTATTACAGGAAAAGCCGAATTAGAGGAGGACGGAAGCAATCTATCTATTATTCTTAAGAGTATTACAGAAAACAAAGAAAAGAAGAGGAAACTTTTTAACTTGGTAAAAGACCTTTTACCATTTGTGGAAAATCTTGATGTGGAGAAATTTGCAGATAAATCTTTGCTTTTCAAATTAAAAGAATCGTATTTCAAGGCTCAATACTTACCCGCCTCTCTTATTTCTGATGGGACGATAAATATGACGGCTCTTATTGTTGCTTTATATTTTGAGAAAAAGCCATTTGTCATTATAGAAGAACCTGAACGGAACATTCATCCATCCCTCATTTCTAAAGTAGTGGAAATGATGAAAGATGCTTCACAAAAAAAACAGATTGTAGTTACTACTCATAATCCTGAATTCGTAAAGTATGCCGGGCTAGAAAACATTTTACTTGTTTATCGCGACAAAGATGGGTTTTCACTGATTTCGCGACCAGCAGACAAAGAGGAAGTTAAATCCTTCTTAAAGAATGATATAGGTATTGAAGAGCTCTACATACAAAACTTGCTTGAGGTTTAACCATGCCCTATAAACTACTGTTTATATGGGTTGAAGGAGATGACGATAAGAGATTCTTTGATAAAATTTTATTGCTAAAATTTCAAGAAAAGTACGATACCGTGAAGGTTATAAAATATGCAGAGATGAAAAGAGGAAAAGTTGATAATTTTATTAAAAGCATCAAAGCGATGGGAGCAGATTATATTTATTTGACGGATATTAACGATTCTCCTTGTATTACCGCTAAAAAAAAAGAAATACAGAGTAAATACAAAAATATCGATAATGACAAAATGATTGTTGTAGTCAAGGAGATAGAAGGTTGGTATTTAGCAGGATTAGATAATAAGGTATGTAAGCAGTTTAAAATAGATAGTTTTGCTAATACTGATAATGTTACTAAGGAAAAATTTAATGCTTTGATTCCTAAAAAGTTTACTTCCAGAGTAGATTTTATATCAGAAATCCTGAAAAATTTCTCTATTGAAATAGCAAAGCAGAAAAATAATTCCTTCCAATACTTTGCAAAGAAATATGATTGCTAAACTTATGGAGATATTGGCAACGGCAGATAACAGCAGACATACGGTACGGTGTTTCGCTCCACCCAAATTTCCCGTCAGGAAACTTCGTATGTCCGCAACACGTCAGACTGTGTGATAAGTCAAAAAGTCTGATTAAGTGTCGCAAAAAGTGGGAGAAAGAGGTAAAATGCTGATAGAAAGTGGTTTAGTAAACCCAATTTGTAATCAAATAATGTGGAATAGTGGGAAAATAAAAATTCAAAGTTAGTTTTCACACAATCTGACGTGCCAACGTTCCAACGTTCAAAAAACATTGATTTTGGAGAAAAATATGACCCAGCAAGAGTTAGAAAG
>QNBN01000251.1 GCA_003645695.1 Spirochaetota bacterium
ACTATTTTGGATGGTTGTGAAGTTATATATGCACTACATACTGATAAAGACGGCAACCTCTGGGCTGCTGGAGCCGGCAAGAACAAGGTTTGGAAGTATAATGGTGAGAGTTGGGACGAAGGTGAGGACTTTGAGTCCTGTACAGCTATTTATTGTTTAACCGAGGATATAAATGGTAATCTTTATGCGGGAGGTTGGAGCGATAAATTAACTGCTAAAGTCTGGACTTACGATGGTTTATCCTGGGATAAAGGCAAGGGGTTATCAGGTTTTGTAATAAGAGCCTTAGAGACCATTCCTTGATAAAACAGTAAAATCAAAAATCAAACATCAAAAATGAAAATGATAATGTAGAATGCAGGAGGTTTTTAAAATTCATTAATTTTGATATTTAATTTTTAATATTTGATTTATTTTTTTGTATATGAAGATATTTCAAAAGAAATGGCAGGGCATAGAGGTAAAGAAAAAAGAAAGTATGTCCGTTTAAAGACAGTTTTTCCTGTTCTATTTCAGATAGTAAGCAGAGACAAGAAGCAGATTCTGTCTAGGAAATATCAGGGGTTTACCAAGGACATAAGTGCCTCTGGTATGTGTCTAAGATTTCGCAGTTTAGATAGAGAGCTTCCTGAGGTTTTAAAAAACAATAAGGATTGCAAGATATTATTAGTTATAGAGACACCCTTTTTTATTAAACCAATACATGCTACAGGCAGTATGGTGTGGATGAAAAAGGTGGAGAGGAAGGGATTGGATATTTATCTTCTGGGTATTGAATACGAAGAGATTTTATTGGAGTACCAGCAAAAGATTATAAAAAAAGTGAAGTTAATGCGCGATATACCAAAGATAACCGCTGGTGCAATATCGATCCTTCTTATTATAATATCCGCGATGGTAATTCATGACTTTAGATTAAAGAAAAAGAATTCAGAGTTGATAAACCAGTTAAGTCTAAAATTACACAAACAATTATCTTTAAGAGACGATTTAGATGAAAGTTACAGAGCAAGGTTGGGATTAACTGCAGAACTTGATGAAGCAAATAGAAAGATATCTCTTTTAAATGAGAAAATTAAAAAGTTACGAGATGCTCAGAGTAACGATATGGAGGCTTTAAAAAAACAGCGAGAAGAGTTGATGCTTACTAAGAAAGAACTTCAGCGATCAATAGCTGACATAAATAACAGGAATTTATTATTGGAGAAACAACTCAAAGAAATAAAAGAGAGCAAGAGGATTTTAGAAAGCAGAGTGTTTGAGATTATGTACCAGTATATTAAGCTTTCACAGAACAAAAACACAGGTTTAATCCCCAGCTTTAAGGGAGATTATATGTTGAAAGATTGCGCTTTTACATATGATGAAGCTCTGGCAATATTGCTTTTTACCATTAATAAAGATTATGAGAATGCTGAGAAGATTCTTCGTTTTTATCTAAAAGAAGCACAAAGGAACAAGAATGTTTTTTATAATGGGTATTTTGCCTCAGATGGTTCTGTTTCTGAATATGTAGTTCATACAGGTCCTAATATATTTATAGGACTTGCTGCCATACAGTTTACAGAATCCACTGGCAAAGGTAAATATTTATCTCTGGCAGAAGATATTGCGGATTGGATGATAGAGCTTCAATCAGAGACTAAAGACGGAGCCATAAAGGGGGGCGAAAATGTGAATTGGATTAGCACAGAACATAATCTGGATGCTTATAGTTTGTACAAGCAACTTTATAGAGTTACAAAAAAAGATAAATACAGAGAGGCTGCCGATAAGGTTCTACACTGGATTACTGAATCAGCTTATAATCCTGGAATTCATAGTTTTAATCGCGGTGAGAATGATACCTATGTAGCTACGGATGCTAATGTCTTAAGTATTTTATCTTTGGGACCAGATAAGATGTACGAAAATGAAATAGACCCTGAAGATATCCTTGACTTTATAGAGAAGAGATGCAAGGTTCAGGTGGAATATAGACGTCCGGATAACACTGTAGTCTTGGTTGAAGGTTTCGATTTTACAGATCCTGAAATTGCCCGTAGAAAACCAGCTATTTCATGCGAGTGGACAGCTCAAGCTGTGATAGCCTACAGGATAATAGCTGATTATTTTAAAGATAAAAATCCGGATAAGTCAAAAGATTACAGAAGGAAAGCCGAATATTATATGGCTCAACTTGAAAACATTGCACTTGTCAAAGGTGGGATAATTAAAGAAAAAGGTATTGGGCTTCCGCTTATTGTTATGGCTTTGCCTTATGCCAGCAAGGAAGATGTTAATACCGGTCATGGGTGGAGGACGCCACAAGGGCAAGAGACTACCTCCCTGGCCAGTACTATTTATACTATTTTTGCAAACAAAGGCTATAATTGTTTTCAGTTAAGATTCATAGGGCGTCACAGAAGCACCACCCTTGATTAGAGAGATTAAAATTCAATTGCACAGATTAAATATTTAAAGAAACAATCGTTGCAGTCTGTATAATCACTATAATCAGAGATTGCTAGGTTTTTAGAATTTCTTAAAATTTATTGACAAGAAAAGAGACTTATGATATAATTTTTTTAGAATTAAGAAGTTATGTAAATTTTAAAAGGAGAAAGGAAAGGAGGAGGGAAGTGAAAAAGATACTAAGGTTACTTATTTTGACAGGAGCAGTAGTAGGTTTAATAAGTTTAAGCGCGTTTGAAGTCCAGGCACAAAGGAAGGCAACTTTCCCTTTTTATATCTACAAAGATAAGTTGTCCAGAGGAAATCATTATTGTCCTTCAGGCTGGATGGGAGACTATAGTGCAATTAGACTAAATGATAACTGCAAAGAAGATCCCTATAAAGGCAAAACCTGTATGAAGTGGACATATTCTGGTGAAGCCACTGAAGGTGCTAGCTGGGCAGGTGTATTCTGGCAAAATCCACCCAATAACTGGGGCAAAATTAAAGGTGGTTATGATTTGACCGGTGCCAAAAAACTTACCTTCTGGGCAAGAGGTGAAAAGGGCGGAGAAATTGTAGAGTTTAAAGTTGGTGGCATTACAGGAGATTACTCAGATACTACCGAGGTGACCACAGGACCTATTAGCTTAACTAAAGACTGGAAACAATATACTATTGACTTATCCGATGAGGACTTATCCTATATAAGTGGTGGCTTTTGCTGGGTTGCCTCGGCTCTCGATGTTCCAGAAGGAGGTATTACTTTTTATCTTGATGAGATAGTATATGAGAAATAAAGTCACAAGTCATATGTCCTAAGTTACAAGGTCATAAGTTATAAGTCACAAGTTATAAGAGGATAAATAACAGAAAACAGATAAAGCAAAAATCCTAAGCACCAAGCACCAAATAGCAAATAATGACCAAAATAACAATGACCGAAACAAATAACAAACAAAAGAACATGAAAAGAAGATAGAAAATAGATGTTTTGGTCATTTGAATTTGGGATTTGTTCCTCGGTTTTACTTGAGATAACTCCGAGTTTGTCAAATGGGTTGTAATTTGGATTTAATTAAGAAGGGAGGTTAGAATAAAGTGAGAATTTTATCTAAGATACTAATCTTAATGATGGTGATAATGGTAGGAGGTTTTGTTTATCTTAATGAGGCACAGGGTGTAGAATTACCCTTTGTTGTTTATAAAGAGCAGGGCCCCGGCAATCATTATACTCCATCAGGCCGGATGGGAGATACCTCTGATTTGTCTATTTCGTATGCCTCAAAAAATAATCCCCATTCAGGAACGACTTGTATAAGGGTTAGATATAAGGCGGAGTTAAGTCAGAGTGCCGGTTGGGCAGGAGTTTACTGGCAACACCCAGCCAACAACTGGGGTACCAAAAAAGGTGGCTACGATTTGACCGGTGCCAAAAAACTTACCTTCTGGGCAAGAGGTGAAAAGGGCGACGAGATAGTTGAGTTTAAGATGGGAGGTATTGTTGGTCCTGAAGGAGATTCAGATCAGGCATCAACTGGACCCGTGAAGTTATCAGCCGAATGGGAAGAGTTTACTCTTGATTTAACTGGTTTGGATTTAAGTCATATTATAGGTGGTTTCTGTTTTGCTATCTCCAGTATGGATAATCCAGAGGGTGCAGTCTTTTATTTAGACGATATTATCTACGAATAAAATAAGTTACAATAGAGATTACCCCACTTGCATCCCAGGGATGCAAGTGATAGTGTGTTTACTTGGTGATTGAGCAGAAAGAGTGGCATAGAATGATTAAAAATAGAAAGAACCTTTGGATGGAACAGGCTATCCTAATTGAGCTTATGATAGTTATGGTTATATAAGTATTTTGCTCCTCTTTTATTGTCAGGAATATTTCAAACAAGAAACTATGCCATAAAAATACACTGTGTAAACATCCTTCACCAGATATAGGTAGTGCAGTTTTAATTGCTTATGCTAAGGATTATAGCAATTTTCCTTATGGTAGAAATACATAGAAAACAGTTCTTGTAAAAAAGGGGTATAATTTTAGTATAATATAAACCCCTAAAGATAATGAAAATAAAACCAATGCAAAACATAATAGTTTTTTGAGTTTAGTGGCTATATGTATATCTTCAGTCTATGCTGATGACCTAAAGAGGGAGAATATCTCAGAGGCAAAATCTTATAGTAAGAAGGTATAGCCACAAATCAGGGAAAAAATATAATAGAAGTTTCAGGCTGTCTATATGGTCTTTTTATGCACAACCCTCCTATAAATCTATCCGCTATAAATAATTTTGAAAGAGAGTCTAATAAAAAAGCGGGTATAATTTCTTTTTTTTGTGATTGGTCTTGCTCTTTCCCTACACAAGACCTAAAAGCAATAGTAGACTATAAAGCTGTACCTTTAATTACCTGGGAACCATGGTTAATAAATGACAAAGATAAAATATCTCTTGATAGTATTATAAAGAGGAAATGGGACGAATATATTGCTTCATGGGCTAAAGAAGCAAAAGATTTTGGTTATCCCTTTTTTCTAAGATAGGCACATGAGATGAATGGCAATTGGTATCCTTGGAGCGGAGCTAAAAATAACAATGACCCCTCAAAGTATATCAAAGCCTACCAGCATATCTATAAAATCTTTGAAAGAGTTGGAGCTCATAA
>QNBN01000252.1 GCA_003645695.1 Spirochaetota bacterium
GAGATTATAGAGTCATTGCGGATATAAATCTAAAAGAAAAAAGAATAGAAGTCACCAAAATAGGACACAGGAAAAATATTTATAAAAAAGATTAGATTATGCGAGAGGGGAAATCGAGGGTTTTATTTTTACACCTTATATCTTCAAGATCATTCTTTCTATCAAGAAGATACAAATAAAGTAGTACATCACCATCAAAAACTAAATATTTATTTCCTTCTTCTGTTTTAAATTTTTTGATTCTCCAATCTGTCAAAATATAATCATTTGGACGAATAAACATAGCAATATGTCCTTCAAAGAGTTGTTCCAAACCAAAATTTTCATTTTTTCGTTGCATAAAAATATCAGATTTCTCACAAACAAAGGGAACGTATAATGGGTGCTTCTTTATAGTTGTAAATGTAAGAGTATACCGATAATTATAATTGTCAATTAAAACCATGGGTAAGTTTTTATCTAGTTTTATTTTGATATCTGGACGATATTTTTTCATTATTGTATAAAATGTTTCTTCTGGTTTTGGTAAAATATAGCATGGCATACCTTTTTCAAGTGCTGTAGAAACTTCTGTTTCGTATATTGGTATTCTATTTCTTCTTTCTTCACGTCTATCATACACCAAAACAGTAGGTAAAGTTGATCTAAAACTAACCGAATTTAGATAAGCGCTAAACCAACTTTTTGCAAATTTTAATATTCTTTCAATTTTTTTTCTGTCTTTTTTGAATATACTATAAAGCTCTTCAATATATGAATCTATCAGAAGTTTTGCCCTCTCTGGAATTTCGCCGTTTTTGGCCAGAAGCCTCTGAAGTTTTTTAATGAATATATATGCTTGAACCATACCATAATCAGATGACACAAACTCATGATAAGAGGAATAATTAGCATAATGTGTATTGATAAATTTTTCAAAATCATCTCTACTTATTTTTCCTGGTTTTAATTCTTTTAATGACTCATATACATGTTTTGGCAAAAAAACATAGGCTGTAGGAGTATCTCCTTCTATCTTGTGTCTCCCTATTCTTCCGAACCTCTGTAAAAATGAGGAGGAATCTCCAGCGTTAAATATCAAAAAAGAGCATTGAAAATCAATCCCCACTTCAATTGCACTAGTACCGATAATAATATGTGTATCCTCTATTTTCCTTTCAAATTTACTCATTAGCCCATGATATGGAGATACCTTTAAATCTGGGTAGGAGTTTGCAATTTCTTCTTCAAGATGTATAGCATCTACTACCGAATTTACTATTATAACACAGGGTACGTAATTCCTATTTTTTATATGGATCTCCCTGAGTCTTTTTATATCTCTTCTTATTTCCTTGATTATGCTATAAATTGTACTAGTAGGTAATTCATTTACTAAAAGAAAAGGATATAAAATTACAGGCTGTAAAGCAGGATATGATCCCACTTCTTCATATTTCTCTGTGATTTTTGGAGTTTCAACTTTGAATAGATTCTTTAATAATTGTTCTAACTCTTCTTTAGATGTAGCACTTAGGAATATTTTTCTTTGAAAGGCATTTGGAATTAATTTTTCAGCAAATTTAAGCATAAAGATTATATTCGCTAATTGCACACCGTAATACATATGAAACTCGTCAATAACAATTACCTTATATTTCTCCAATGCTCTAACTATATTTAAATGTTCTCTATATGAAAGAGAAAGCATCGCAAAAAGAGTATCTGGGTTCGTAAGGACTATTGTTTGCTTTACGGGATCATGAAGGATGGATTCAATAACTTCTCCTCTCTGCGAATATCCTTCTGCCTCTAAAACTTCACGATTTACTATATGAAGGCATATATCTGCTTTCCCTGGATTTGAACAAGGCTCAGGATCCAATAAAATCTTCATTATCGAGTTATTACGGATATACACTTTTTTATTTAATAACGCAGTTAAAGTCTTGTAGATATTAATAACCTGATTTTTAATTAAAGCGTTTGTAGGATAAATAAAAATGGCACTATGCCCATTTTTAATTATTGGAAATAGTGCTGCTGCTGTCTTTCCAGAACCTGTTTTTGTGCATAGGAGGATATTCTTCTTTCTCTCATAAGTATCTATTGTAGCGGCTTGGTGAATATATATAGGAATTTTTATTTCATGCCATTTTGTATATTTTACTCTTGGGAAGCTGTAGCCAGTGATTTCAATTGATTCCATATCACTCCACTATCTCTTCAAGTTTATCTTTGGGAGGGAATATATAATAAAGCTTACCTTTTGCATCTTTTGCCTCAAGATATTTTCCACTTTCAATTCCACAGTTCATGACAAGGCTATGAGGAGGTATAGAAAGAAACACTATTGGAAACTGGCTGTTAATGGCAAAATCACCATAAAACTCTAATGGATTTATCGGATGAGAGGGCTTTACAATATTTTGTTTACTCGCCTCTCTCATTTTTATTTCTCTTAATTCTTCAAAATTTACTGCACAATAATTGTCTTTTTTACCTAATCTTATTATCCTTCTTGGTGGAAAGTCATTAAATGAGAAAGCAAAAAATTCAAAATTTGTAAATCTAAAAAATTTCTTTCCTTTCATCATTTGAATGGTCCCCAAATCAATTTTGTAGTATTTGCCTACTGTAGGGTAGTTCCCTAGAGCGTCTGTACTAATATCCAGATCGTTTACAGCATTATATGAGAAGCCAATTTCTGGAACTGGATCCAAAGGATACGCGGGTGTAACCCTGATTTGAAATTTCTCTATATCTCTGTTATAATCCGGCTGTGAGGAAAAACTAATAATTCTTGAAGTATAGTTCATAGCATAATTAAGTGCTGTATTGTGGATAATTTTCTCAGTTACTCCTATTTTTGCCAAATCTCTCGAAACAAAAAATAAGAAATCGTGAGGTTCCAAATGGCATTTATAAAGTTTCATTCATCTTCACTTTTTGGATTTTTCTTTGAATTTTTTAACATCATTTTCCAGCGATAGTAAGAACTTTTTACTAAGTTGGAAAGCTTTCACTGAATTTATTAACTCTCCCAAATTTTTATCTGTCAATATCTGGATCTTATCACCAAAAACTGCTTCTTTTTTATATTCTTCCAGAATTGTAGTTAGATCACTTTTTTTGTTATCATCATTTGTCCAAATGTTAAGATTACTGTTTGAAGTATACTTTTCATAAAGCTCCAAAGAGAGTTCAAGAGAAGTTATAATCTCTTCCCATCCAGCAACTATTCCAATAATGTGATTTCTAATTTCTCCACCTATCCTATTCTCAGCTCCGTAGTTTGTAGTGGAAAGAAGAGTTTTTAGTATCATAATTAACTCTTTCCATGTTACACAACGCAGAGTAACTATACTTGGAAAAATTGTCGCTGGAGAGACAGTAAACCTTGTTCCAAGTGCTTGCCCTGTGCTCTGGGTTCTTTCATCAACTGCATTAAATGTAAAAGCTGTTTCTATATCTTCATAAGGCATTAAAGAAAAAGCACTGCTATAACCAATTCTATGTTTAATTGCTTCTTGTTTTCCCTTTTCAGTTTTAACTGCTCCAAATAATATACATCGAGGACAATTCATACAAAGATTACCTTTTAGATAGCAATCTGTATCCTGTATTCCTTCTGTATTTTTAGCAGTTTTTAGAATAGACCTAAATGCTCTTGATTCTACTGCTTTTTGTTTGGACGCCAGAAATACTACTCTTAAAAGTGGACTCATATCTTTAAAAGAGGTTGGAGTTACTGTGGTATTTAGTTCTCGTGTAGGCTCTGTTCGCAGCACAGTGAAATCATGAATTTCTCTTGCCAAGAGTATCTGGAGAGTTTCTGCACCTAAAAGAGGCTCCGGAGATTCTACCAATCCACTTTCTAAATTACTCAGTTTTTTTAATTCATTTGGGATATTTAGATTTTTCATTCTTCTTCACCTTCTCCTTCAAAGATTATTTCTTTTCTCATTTTGTTAAACTCATCAACTATACCCTGTAATTCTTTTGTCCGTAGTTTTTTTGGTAACTGTACTATGCTCTGGAAATCTTTAATCCCTCGTTTCTTTGAGAGTTCCTCAAGTTTACATTCTTTTATCAACGCTTTAATGTTCTGGTATTTATTCTTCAAAAACTCTTCAAAATCCTTTCTCCACTTCTCCCAAAATTCTACATTCGCTTTTTCTCTTCGATAATACACTTTATAGGATATTATTTCAATCGCTTTAGGTCTCATATGTCTTGGAACTTTCTGTAAAAGTAGCGAAAGTAAGTCGATAGCACTTTCAAATGGTTTTAGAACTTCTGAACCTAGTGGGGTTTTTATTGTGTTTTTATGAGTACTTATCCCATATCCTTTTAGAAATTCTGCATCTAATCCCTTTACTCTTGCCTGTTCTAGTATTTTTCCTACTGGGCCCATGAGTGCGGATTTTGTTGTTGCAAATATCTTCAATTGTTCTAGATACTTATCGAAAAGTCTAGATATTTCTTCTATTCCCGTATTTACACTCAGTATTTTCTTTTGATTGTTTTCATCTGTCCACTCAAGAAACGGCTTTTTTACTTTTTCTCCCTCTTCGTTTATTTCTTCTACTTCGGTTTGATTGAAATCAAACCGTTCATATTTTGGTATCAACAACTGTCTCATTTTTCAACACCTCTGTATTTTGTAGTTTATCCAATATATTTATTAATCTGCTGTCTACACGCTTAGGAACACCAGATCGTGTTTTTTGAGAAGTAATACGAGCGAGAATGTGCCCAACAGTAGGTTGTGTTAGAACCTCAAATGTCCCGCTCCTGTGGGAGTAATTTCCTTCATATGCAAGTTTCACAGCAGCAGAAATAGCAACCATCCATTTTTTAAGATCATGTAAAGAAACCCAATCATCTTTTATAATTTGTTTTATTGTAGCATTGGGCTGAACATGTACTATTTTTCTACTGGGTGGTACATGTATTATTTCTTTTCCAGGAATTATCATTACTGCACAATTTGTAAGCAAATACAAATAAGAAGCAAATAAAAATCGTTTAAGAATAATATTTACATCAGCTTCATCTTCGTTGTATTTGAAAGTCAGTGGTAAGGGAATTATAATAAAATTAGGAGTTTCATATATAATAGAGTA
>QNBN01000253.1 GCA_003645695.1 Spirochaetota bacterium
GAAGAACAATTTTCGATAAAAAAGACTACTGCTCGTGACCTTTGGCATTTGATGAATCGTATTATTCGAAAGATTCTTTCTCATACTATTTGTGTTTTCTTAAATCTAAAGTTAAAAAGAGATCCTTTAAATCTTAAAGGTCTTATATCTTGTTAAAGTTGCACATGACGTTAAGTATTAATCATTCTTATCAGTCGATAAAGGATGATTATTATAATAATATATTTACGCTCTAAATAATATATTTTTTCGAAAAATATTTTTAAGGGAGATGGTAGTGAGATTAAAAGATAAGGTGTCAATTATAACTGGCGCTGCTAAAGGTATTGGAAAAGAAACAGCATTAATTTTTGGAGAAGAAGGATCAAATGTTATAGTTACTGATATTGATCTAGATGGGGCAAGTGAAACTGCGAGTCTTATGCATGATAAAGGATATAATGCCACACCTATGCAGTTAGATCTCTCGAAGCTAGATAATATTAAGGAATTTGTTAAAAGAGTACTATCTGAATTTAGTAGAATTGATATTTTAATAAATAATGCAGGACTATTTTCAAATGTTCCTATTCTTGAGATGACAGAAAATGAATGGGACAAAGTTATGAATGTAAATTTGAAAGGAACCTTTTTTCTATCAAAAGAAATACTTCCCATAATGATACAAAAAAAATATGGAAAGATTGTAAATATATCGTCACTGGCTGCGAAAAGAGGAGGAGTAACCTCTGGTATAAATTATGCTTCTTCAAAAGCAGGAGTGATATCTGTTACAAAATGTTTAGCAAAATTTTCTGCTCCTTTTGGAATAAATGTTAATGCTGTAGTCCCTTCATTTTGTGATACACCAATGTTTAGAGGGCTTCCTCCCGAAAAGCAAGATAGTGCAATAAAGTCTATTCCTTTAGGCCGTATTGCTCGACCAGATGAGCTGGGGAAGGCAATCCTTTTTTTAGCATCAGATGATGCAAGTTATATAACAGGTGAGATTTTAGATGTAAATGGTGGTGTATTAATGGATTAAGAATGTATAAAGAGAAGTAAAACAATGAAAGAAAATGAAGTAATTTTAGAATGTAGAAATCTCTCCAAAAGTTTCGAGGGTGTACAGGCTGTCAGAGAAGTCAATTTAACCATACGTAAAGGTAGTATAGTCGGGCTTGTTGGTGAAAATGGGGCAGGGAAATCCACTTTAGTCAAATTAATTGCAGGTGAATATATAAGGGACAACGGAGAAATAATCTATAAAGAAAATAAAGTATTCTGGAAAAACCCTTATGAAGCGTTAAAAGCTGGAATAGGACTCGTTCATCAAAGGCCTCTTCTTATATCAGAATTAACGGGCGCAGAAAATATATTTTTAGGTAGGGAGTTTATTAAAGGTTTTATTGTTGACAATAAGAAGATTTTAGAAAAGTCTAAGCAATTGTTAAAAAAATATCCGATCAGTATTGAATTTGATTTAAATAAAAAAGTAAGTGATATGACAGCTGCGGAAAGACAGATAGTTGAAATTATTAAAATACTTTCATTTAATCCGGAAATTTTAATATTGGACGAACCAACTGCAAGTTTGACTGAGCGCGAAAGCAAAAATCTTTTTTCAATAATCAAAAAATTAAATAGCAGCCGCCAGTTAACCTGCATCTTCATATCACATGAACTAGATGAAGTATTTGAACTTTGTTCTGAAATTGTTGTTTTAAGAAATGCGAAAAAAGTTGGTAATGTTGAAAAAGTTGATTTTGAAAAAGATAAAATTATTCATTTAATAATCAACCGGGATTTATCTGAATTTTATCCACCAAAATCTACAAGAAAAGGTAAATGCATATTAGAAATTAACAATTTAACTTCTAGGACTTTTCATCACATTAATATAAAAGTTCATGAGGGGGAAATTGTAGGGTTGTATGGCTTAATTGGCGCCGGTATGTCCGAGCTAGCGGAATCAATATTTGGGCTTAGAGATTATAGCGAAGGTACTATTATATACAATGGAGAAGAAATGAAGAATATTCAGGTTAATGATATGATAGATAAAGGGCTATATCTTATACCTGGCGATAGAATTAAAAATGGTTTATTCTCGAAATTTTCAATTGGAGAAAACATTACAATAACTCATTTAAATTATCTAATTCCTCGATTCCTTATTAATAAGCATAAAGAAAATATAATTTCAGTTAAAGCTGCACATGAGTTTGGGATTGTTTACAGCAATATTAATCGAAATATATTTACGTTAAGCGGAGGTAATCAGCAAAAAGTAGTAGTTGCGAAATGGCTGCTTAAGGATTCTAAACTTTTAATATTTGATGATCCAACAGTTGGTATTGATATTGGTACAAAAAGAGAGATTTATTTAATGTTGAGAAGGCTGACTAAAGAAGGGAAGGGAATCATTTTTATATCATCGGAAATTTCAGAAATGATTGGTATAGCAGATAGAATTTATACAATGCGTAATGGTAAGATAACTGAAGAGTTGATTGGGGATAGGATAAATCAAAGAAATATTCTGCAAAATATTCTATAAAAAGGTTTATAAGATGAAAGAAAATACAGATAATAATGAATTTAAAAACACTTTTTTAAAGAATAAAAATATTTCTGTTATTGATCTCTTAAGGAAGTGGGGACTGTTAACAGGATTATTTCTCCTAATACTTGTTTTTAGCCTAAGTGCGGAGAACTTTTTTACTATTCAGAATATATCAAATATTTTCAGACATGCCGCTATAGGTGGAATAATGGGGCTTGGTTTGACTTTCGCGATGATGGTTGGAGATTTTGACCTATCATTTGCAACCTTAGCGGGATTAATTAATGTAATCAATATCTTATTGATCATTCATGGATGGAGTTTGTTTGTAGTTTTTACTATTGCAATTATAGTTGGTATAGTATGGGGATTACTGAACAGCTTTTTGATTGTTAAGGTTCGTATACATGCTTTTATTGCTACCTTAGCTACCATGACTATTGCTAAAGGAATAATTTTCTGGATTACGAGAGGAAGAACATTATATGGCAAATATCCAAAGGTTTTAACAGTTATTGGAAGAAAAAATATAATATATGATGTTTTACCTATTGCTGCTCTTATTTTTATCGTTATTGCAGCAATTACTTATGTAATAGCAAATCATACAAAGATGGGACGATATTTTTATGCTGTTGGTGATAATCCCACGGCTGCACAATATTCTGGAATAAAGGTAGATATGTATAGAATTATGGGAGTTACTCTAAGCAGCTCTTGTGCTGGTATAGCAGCAATTGTATTAACCTCAAAATTATGTTCTGCTCCACCCCTCGCTGGTGATGGATATCTTATGACAGTAATAACTTCAGTTTTTCTTGGTACTACATCCTTTAAACCAGGAGTTGTTAACATTGGAGGTACAATTGTAGCCATTATGTTTATTGCTGTTATGGAAAATGGTCTTATAATGCTAAATGTGCCATACTTCTTTAAAGATATAATACAGGGAGCTATAATAATTTTTGCGATTGCCAGCATAACGGGGAAAAAGAAAGGAATTGGTGGGCCTCCTCTGTTTTGAAAATGATGAAAAGGGGGTGATTATAAGAAATATAAAAACTACCCAGTAACGTCAAAGAAATGGTTAATACCATTAAATTAAAATTATTTCATTGAAGGAGGGTGATATGAGAGCAATAAAACGAATTGTTTTATTTGTTTTAGTATTATTGTTTACTATTAGTTTTACATGGATTACTGAAGCTAAGAGTTTAAAGATTGGCTATGTAACTATGATGATGGCAGCTGATTCAAACAACAGGGCATACAATGCCTTTAAATCAATAGCTCATAAGAAAGGATGGAAGGTATTTCTAACAGATTCGGCTGGTGATATTGTGAAGATGTCTGAGGGTATTACTAATTATGTAGCGCAGAAGGTAGATGTTATTGTTGTTGTATGTGGAGAGATTGAGCCGATTAAGGGTGGTTTAGAGGCTGCAAAGAAGGCAAATATTCCAGTATTTAGCATGGATACTGGAGTTGATAGAGAAGGCGTTGTGGTGATGAATGCAACAAGTAACTGCTGGGAAATGGGAGCACTTGTGGCAAGCCATATAGTTGATAGACTTCATGGAGAGGGGAATGTCTGCATAATTGGGATGCCCACGCTTTATGTCCATCGTTATAGGGTAGATACAGCAAAAGCGGTTTTTAATAGTGCTGATAATCCTGGTATAAAGATACTGGCTGAGGAAGCGGTAACGGTAGCGAACTGGGAGAAGGGTTCGTATGATATAATGAGGAACTGGATAACGAAGTATGGAAATAAGATTGATGCGGTATTTGGGACATGGGATGGAATCGGCTGGGGTTGTTCAAAAGCGATAGCTGATGCAGGCTTTACGAAGAAGGATATGTTTGTTATGTCGATAGATGGGACTGTCCAGACGTATGATATGATAAGGAAGGGTGAGCCATTTGTGGGTGTTGTTGCTCAAAACTTTGAAGGATGGTCAAAGGTAACTGCTGATGCTATTGATAAGATAGTAGTTCAAGGTAAGCCAGCAAGCAGTATTGTACCTGAGAGCAGGATAGTATATGTACCGTATAAATGGATTGACAGTACTAATGTTCCTCCTGCAGGTGCATCGGCAGGTTCAGTGTTTAAATAATAAGAATTATTTGATTTACAGGATTAAAAACTAATATTTGAGAGAATAAAGATCATCTTTGTTGAGGTGGTCTTTTTCTCTCAACCTTAATAAATCGGTAGAGCTAAATTCTACATGATAAGGGTAAATAGATAAATTTATTGATAGCTTTCATATGAGGGTGATTAAATGAGTGGTTTTTCCTGGATTAATGATATTTTTGGTGTTCGAAAACCAATAATAGGAATGGTACATCTTTTACCTCTTCCTGGTTCCCCTTTTTATAGGGAAAAGAAGATGAATGATATCATAAATAAAGCGGTTGATGAAGCAAGAATTCTTGAAGATGCAGGTGTTAATGGGCTTCAGGTTGAAAACATGTGGGATAATCCTTATCTCAAAGCTGATGAGATAGGCCATGAAACAACTGCAGCTCTTGCAGTATGTGCATA
>QNBN01000254.1 GCA_003645695.1 Spirochaetota bacterium
CTATTTTATTGGGCCTAATTTAGACTTTTTAATAATTTTCAAAATCGTTTACGAGTTTTTGTATATCAAAATAAAAATAAAGATTTTCTATCAAAATTCGAGAGAAGAGCTTTGCATTTACAGTTTAAATTTGTTGCAAAACAATCAAATTTTATAAGCCAATATTTGGCTTAACATTAAAACCAGAAGTGTTCCCTAATTAAAATTTGTCTTTCACAATTAATCACTATTAAGTTTATGTAATACTTGAGCAGGAGATTTCAAAATGAAAATTTACCTCGGATGCATTCCGTGCTTTGCAAGACAGGCTGTTGAAGCTGCAGAAATGGCGACAAATGACCATAAGATAAGGGAAAAAATCGTGAGGGAAGCATTAAAGGTTGCCTCCGTTATCCCTTTTGATAAAACCCCACCTCATATGGGAAAAGAAATACATAGAATTATCAGGAAAACTGTGGGTAACAATATAGACCCATATAAATCCCTCAAGGATAAATATAATAAAAAGGCGATGAAAATTTATCCAGAGATGAAAGAAATAGTAAAAAAATCAAAAAATCCTCTTGAGACAGCGGTAAGAATAACAATAGCCGGTAATATAATAGATTTTGGAATAACAACCACTGATAGTATTATCCATCTAATGGATATTGTTAATGAAACTTTAAATAGACCTTTTGCAATAAACCATTTTGCCAGCTTTGAGAAGGATTTACAAAAAGCAAAAAAGATACTCTATCTTGCAGATAATGCAGGTGAAATTGTCTTTGATAGGATATTGATTGAAGAAATCCCTGACTATAAAGAACGTATTACCCTTGCAGTAAAGGGGCATCCTATTATAAACGATGCAACTTTGGAAGATGCAAAACAGACTGGACTTACCCAACTAGTTCGAGTTATTGAGAATGGAAGTGATGCTCCAGGAACAATTCTTGAAGAGTGCAGTGAGGATTTTCGAAAAGAAGTAAAAAGTGCAGATCTTTTAATCTCTAAAGGTCAGGGAAATTATGAAACACTTTCCGAAACGTCGTATAACGTTTACTTTCTTCTAAAGGCCAAATGCCCAGTAATAGCAGGCGATCTGGGTGTTAATGTAGGAGACATTGTAATAAAGAAAGGCAATTATAATGGATAATAACCGTTTAACCGAATCACAATTCGAACATATTGAACAAATATTTGAAGATGCCTATGGAGATAGGAGAAGCGTCCTATATGAGCATGAAGTTTATGCAGTTTTATCAGAACTGGGATTAAAAACCCCATCTCACATCGTAGTTAGAGATCAAAAAGATATAACAAAAAATACGCTATCATTATTTTCTAACAACCGCATTGTGCTCAAAGCAGTTTCAAGTGAAATAACTCACAAAAAGCAGGCCGGAGCAATATCCATAGTTTATAAAGATCTTTATTTTATAAAATATACCTTCTCAAAAATGATGAGAAATCTTCAAAGAAATGGTTATACAGTAGATGCAATACTTCTCACAGATTATGTAGAGTACTCAAAAGATCTGGGCAATGAAATTCTTCTGGGGTTCAGGGAATCCGAAGCTTTTGGTCCTGTTATATCCTTCAGTAAAGGTGGTACTGATGCAGAACATTTCGCAAAAAACTTCTCTCCTCCCAATCTTATACTTGCACCTATTGATAGAAACTGGGCACAGGCACTCTTAGAATCAACAAAAATTCATAAAAAATACATTCAGGAAGACAACAGCGGGTATATCGATCAAATAATTGACGCGGGAATTAAGTTCAGCAATCTGGCCGTTCAGTTTTCCAACTTTTTTGAAAGTAAAAGTAGATTTGTTATCAAGGAGTTTGAAGTTAATCCATTTATTTTTGACTACGATGATAATTTCATCGCCATTGACGGATTTGCAAAGTTCTGGAAAAAGGAAAAAAGAATAATTAGTACATCGATAAAATCAAAAGAGACTCTAACACCATTTTTTGAACCCAATGGGATAGCAATAGCAGGGATAAGCAGTACAGATAATAACAAGGCAGGTAATATAATTCTCAAAAACCTTATTAATATGGGGAGAGATGACGTTTTTTGCATCAATATCAGGGGTGGGGAAGTTGAAGTTGAAGGGAAATATTTTAAGCTATATAAAAATATTCTTGAAATAGAGAGAAGTATTGAACTCGCCATTATAACTGTTCCGGCTGAAGCAACATTACCGGTTGTACAGGATTGTGTAAAAAAAGGAGTAAAAGCTATAATTCTTATTCCTGGCGGTTTCAGTGAAATTAATAAAAATATTGAAACAGAACTTCAAATTAGGGAACTTGTAGAAAAAAACGGTATAAGACTGATGGGCCCGAACTGTCTTGGTATTGTATATGCGGGAACTAATAATTCTAGGGGAATAAATACCTTTTTTATTCCGGAAGAGAAGTTTAAAATAGACCTGGATACATCACGGGAGAAAAATGTGGCCATTTTGAGCCAGAGTGGTGCCCTTGGCATTACTGAGATATATAACCTCAGACACGCTATTTCACCAAAGGTTATCGTAAGTTATGGTAATCAGTTAGATGTCGATCCAAGCGATCTAGCACAATATTTTGAAGATGACCCAATGGTTGATGTTATAGGATTTTATATAGAAGGTTTTAAAAAAGGGGCTGGAAGAAAATTTTTTAATATAACATCAAAAAGTAAAAAACCGATCATTGTGTACAAGGCCGGACGAACAGAAATAGGGAAAAAAGCTGCTCAATCCCATACAGCAAGTATAGCAGGCGAATATGAGGTAGCAAAAGCAGCTATGAAACAGGCAGGCCTTATAGTTGCAGACTCAATGATTGATCATGGAGATTTTATAAAAACCTTTGCTCTTTTAAATGATTTTAGGGTATCCGGTAAATCTGTGGTTGTGGTTACCAATGCTGGCTACGAAAAAACATATGCAGCTGATAACCTGGGCGAGTTAAGCCTGGCAAAACTTGATAATAATACAATGGATAATCTAAATAAAGTTCTACCCTCCTTTGTGGAAGCAGATCCTCTCCTTGACCTTACAGCTATGGCATCAGACGAGCTTTTTGAAAGGTGTATTGATACGCTACTGAAATCAAACTCGGTGGATGCAATGCTAATATCAATAGTACCTCAGGCTATGGTAATACATACAACAGATAAGGAAATCGAAACTTATAAAAAGAACATAGCAGCAAGAATCGTAAACCTCGTACAGAAGTATAAAAAACCTACAGTTGCATCTATAAACGTTGTTTCTGGTTCAGATGCAGCCTACAACAAAATAGGGCAGCTCCTAGATTCAGGTGGAGTTCCTACTTTTTTGACAGCAGAAAGAGCTATGATCTGTCTTAACGAATTTATAAAGTATAGGCTTACCAAAGAAAACAGGGCTTTCGGCGAATGGTTAAAAGAATAAAATTTTTTTTAACTTTTTTGCCAAACTTGCAACAAAACCTCAATTTCTTCTGTTTAATAATAATAAATCAATTTAAACAGGAGGATCAAAAATGAGAAACTTTAACATGGCAATTATTGAAGGAAGATTAACAAGGGACCCTGAAGTACTCTATACTCAAAAAGGAACAGCCCTATGTAAATTTTCGATCGCAAACAACAGTTCTTTTTACAAAGATGATGAACTTCAAGAAGAAGTAAACTTCATCGAAATTACAACATGGTCAAAGCTTGCAGAGCAGTGTAATGAATACTTAAAAAAGGGGAGAAGAGTAATTGTTAATGGAAGAATTAAACAGAATAAATGGGAAGATAATGAAGGAAATTCTCATTCGAGATTGGTAGTTGTGGGTAACCAGGTTCATTTTCTTGATAGCAAAAAAGAACTTGAAGAAAAGATGGAAAAAGAATTATCTGACAAAACTGTCTTTTAATGTTTTAAAAGGGTTTTAGTGATTATAATGACCTAATATCTTTTGAACAGGTATGCAAACTTAAAACCAGGATATTAAATGTTTGTGTACCTGTTCATAATTACCTTTACTGTGCATTATTTTTATATATAATATTGTTACATATTAATATAAAGTTATAAATAATGATTATTGATAAAAACAGAATAACAATTCTATACGACAATAACTTATACAATAGAAATCTGAAATCAGGATGGGGATTTTCATGCCTTGTTACTTTTAAAAATAGCACTATACTTTTTGATACAGGTGCAGATTCTGATACACTTCTTTATAATATGAATCATCTTGGTATAAACCCAAAAATTATCAATACAATTGTAATCTCTCATATGCATTTTGATCATACAGGGGGTTTAATCGGGCTTTTAACCTTCAATATTAATTATAATAAAAATATGCTTTTATTTTTTCCTTCATCGGCAGGAAACAGAGATATAAAACTTGTTGAGTCTCTGGGAATCTTGAAACAAAATATAAGAATAATAACTAAGCCTCAAAAAATAGCAAACTCTATATACACAACAGGCTCACTGGGTGGATTCATAAAAGAACAATCCCTTATTATCAATACAAATAAAGGTATCATTATAATAACAGGATGTGCTCATCCCGGTATATCCTATATTGTTGAAAAAAGTATAAAATTACTTAAGAGTAATCCTCTATTGGTTATTGGTGGATTTCATCTTTTTGGCAGAAACGATAGAGAAATATTGAAAATTATTAAAAAGTTTAAGAAATTAGGTGTTAAATATGTATCTCCATGTCATTGTTCAGGTGACAATGCAAGAATTCTATTTAAAAAGGAGTATGGTAAATACTATATAGCAGATGGAGTTGGAAAAATTATAAACATCAATGACTTAGAATAAATTATCCAAGTTGGCTGACCTTTAAAGGGACAATAATAAACTCCGATAATTCTTTATAAACTGAATCTCTATTGAGTTGATTTTTTAAATAATCTATCTGATATATTTTCCAGCACAATGTATCGCAAACGAGGTTGTAATACAAAACGAAAATAGACGCATCTGTCTGTTTTGTTATCATTTCTTGTGCTCATGAACTTTCAATCGATATGTAGGTCAAAAAGCCATAAGCGAAAGAAACCAGATGAAAGTGTGTAATTGCTACCTTGCAAAAACA
>QNBN01000255.1 GCA_003645695.1 Spirochaetota bacterium
ATTCTTAAAAGGCCTTAAATTGTTATTTTTCATAATTTTCACATAATACATGATATATAATTGCTTATATTCTAAAGAGTTATCAATTAGACCTTTTTTATAAAAAATGATAAAAATAGTTTTTAGAACGAAATCACTTATAATTCTTAAATTAATATTACAATTAAAAATATATATCAATTAAGCATTTATTTTCTTAATGAGATAAGACTCAACCTAATTTATTATGAATAGAACTTAAATCTAATTTTTTAAAGGCCAGATCTAAAATATCGCCCGGCTATTAAACCCTTGATGTTCATGCTTTAACATTAACTGCCAATTTCTACCATGGATAATACTTTTATTTTCCGGTCAAATATTAAAACCATCATTATAGATACCTGATGGTGCCCTCACTCAAAATACGCAAGACCCTGAAAAAAATCTGCTATATTTTAAAACATTTTAATATAAGGGCCTATATTTTAATAGACCCTATCTTTTACTTTATGGTTTTATTAATAATTAACCCTCTTCCTGATTACCTGAGCTTTCTTCTTTTTTGGCTGCAGCACCTCCCTTTGCACCACCCGATTTTTTAGCCGTTGCTGACTTCGCTGCTGCCTCTTTATCGTACAATTTCGATTTTTCGAACGGCACTTCTTTTCTAGGAGCAACCTCGAACTTTCTATAATCCATACGTACAAGCAGTACAGGTGGTATAACATCTTTTATTGTCTTAGTCGCATCATAGAAATAATTTCTTATTTCGTTGGCATGGATAGCAACTTCTTCCATGTCTCTTGTATGATCCTCAAGGCCTTCAAGTTGGGAAATTTTATCTAGTATATCGAGAATAACTCTATTTAATGAATCTTCCTGCCCTGCTTCTTCATCCAGATGCTTTCCTAGAGAATTAACATCTGATACAGTTAAGGGATATATTTTATACCCATCTTCAGGAACGTTGTATGTAGCCTGTAAAACTCCCAGGATTACCGATAGAGATTTTGCATACAACCCGCCCGGATGTCTTTCAGCAAGAAGCCCAAAACAGGCAGTTAAAATTTCAAAGTTTGGTTTGATTGAGCTAAAGAATAAAAATGGATCTCTTTCACCAATCAGGGCATCGATTACCCAATGGTTTCCTATTTCGAGAACCTTCACAAAAAGCGGATAATTTTCGTATGTTAATCCGGTTTTATTTAAATATCTTGCGTAGGTAATCGCTGCTTCAACCGCTTCCTGAGTACGGCAGGCTAATATCCCGCTCAACATGCTATTTTCTATAACTGCTATATCTTGCGATGTATATATTTTCTGCTTATCTAGAATTACCATCTTTTTCCTCCTAACTTTGTTGGTTTTTAGTCTTCAAATACTGTATTTGGTAATACTTCTTTAACAAGATAATCAGACTTTACAAGTAGCACCTGTGGTATGGCATCTTCCATCTTCTTTCTCTTGTCAAAGAAATGTGTTCTTATAAGGTTACATTGCCTTGCAATAAGCTCCATCTCATCATCACCCTGTCCCTCTAATCTTGATATTCTGTCTAAAATATCCAATATTGCTCTATTCACTGGATCCGTTTGCCCCTTGTCTTTATTGAGATGTTTTCCTAAATTATTTACATCATTTACCGAAAGCTTGTGTATTCTATACCCATCCTTGGCATAGCTGTAGGCGACCTGCAGAACACCTAAAACTATAGATAATGTTTTTGGATAAATTCCTCCTGGATGCCAATTAGTTAACAGTCTAAAACATGTAGAAATCAAATGTTTTGTTGGTTGTATTGGGGTTAAAAGCAAGAAAGGATCATCTTCCCCAATTAATGAATCGATTACATAGTGGTTATCAATCTCCAGTAGTTTTAAAAAAAGTGGGTAATTTTCATTGGTAAGCCCACTAATCCGCAAAAACCTGGTATAGGTTAAAGCAGCTTCCACTGCATCAGGGGTACGACAAGCAAAAATATTATTTATAATGTGGTTCTCGACTCTAAATATTGATTCATCTGACCACACCTCAGCAGTGAGTTGATCTTTTTCTTCAGCCATCTATTTCCTCCTTCAATTTTTTTATTATTTTTTTGTATCCTTAAATGGAACCCTCTTTCTTGGGTTTATAGCACTCTTTTTATAATCCTTCCTAACTAATATTTCTTCAGGTAAAACATTGCTCATATCAAGTCTTCTGTCAAAAAAGGCATTTCTAATTGCTATTGCATGAGCAGCAATTTTATTTATCTCTTCATCTGCTTCATCACCAAATCTGGATGTGTATTCTGCAATGTCACCCAGTATATCTAAGATAAACCTATTAACACCCTCTGTCTGTTTTTTACTCTTATCAAGAAACTTTCCAAGTGAGTTTAAGTTTTCTATTGTGAGAGGATAGAGTTTATATCCCTCTTTCGCCCGATGATAATTCCTATATAAAATACCAAAAATTATTTCAAGAGTTTTATCATAAACCCCACCAGGATAATATTGATACAAAAGTTTAAAACAGTAATCTATTAAATAGTAACTTGGCTGAATTTGCTTAAAAAAATCAAAAGCGTTGCTGTCGCCAATTAAAGCATCTGTCACATTATGATTTTCTTCTCTAAGCATTTCCATGAACAATGGGTAATTATCACTATTCAGGCCCTTATAATTTAAATATTTTGCAAATTCCACCGCTGCTTCAACAGCATACTGATCTTCACACTTCAAAAATTTACTCACAGTACTAATCTGTAGTTTATATAGCTCCTCATCTGTCCATATATTTTTCCATTGGAGATTTAACATGTTTAATTAATCCCCTTTCCTATTTTTTTATTTTCATCATCTAAAACTACAATTCCTGGTTTAATATCTTCTTTTGGCATTTTCTCTTTGATTAAAAGTACATCAGGGATTACATCTGACATCCTCTTCCTAATATCAAAAAACGCCATTCTTATCCAATTAGCTTTAAGTGCAACCTGTTTCTGTTCACGAGATGCACTCTCTATACCCATAAGGTAAATATCAAAAAGTATATCAAGAATCAACTGATTTAGCTCATCACTCTGATCTTTTTTCTTGTTTAAATATTTACCAATATTATACACATCTGACACAGAAAGCTGATACACACTATAACCAAATTTAGGCTCTTTATAAGTATTCTGTATGATCCCTAAAAGGGCAAGTAAACATTTTTTATTTAGTTCATCTTTTTTAAATTGCGAAAGGATCCTAAATGTCTCTCTCAACATATACCAGTTTGGTCTGATAGGTGAAAACAGCAAAAATGGATTTTTATCCCCTATCAGACTATCAATTACGTAACTATTGTTAGTTTCAAGTAGCACAAAATATAGCACATAGTTATCATTGTTAAGTCCAATCGAATTGATATACCTTGCCACAGCTACTGCACTATCTACAGCTTTTTGAGTATTACACAGAACTATGTTATCAAAGAGCGATAAAATAACCTTTTCTTTTAATTTATTGTATTCCTTAAGGAGATCATTCTCTTTTGTATGCCCTTTAAAACTTGCTGTGCTTCTTGCCAACAATTAACCCCTCTTTTCACTATTCCCTCAATCTCCTTATCGGCAAATTTCTATACCAAACTATAATAATTATAGAATAAAACTATCTCTATTTTCAAATTTTTTTTTAAATTAGTTAAATAAACCATAATATTTGAACTTTTTTAATCGATATATAATATAACATATAATGTAAGTAATTGTTTTAATAACCTAAAAAATTATATTTTCGATTTTGTAATCAAGCTTATGAAAAATAATAACAATAATTTTAATAAATTTCCTTAATATTTAACATATATATTATAAATATGGAAAATAACAAAATGATTTCAAAAATATTTAATGAAAAAATAGACGATCTCTCCGCATCTTATAATAGACTTATAGATGAAATAACAGAGGATCAGAAAATCCAAATAAATAAAAGTATAAAAGAAAAAATATCTGAGATTGATAAGAATAATTTAAACGGTGTTGTCTTAACTGGAGCATTATTAAAGTTTACAGGTTCATCCCCATTAGACTTGTTAAACTTCTTTTCCTCATCAATTGAAAGAAGAATTAATCTGAACCAATACAATTTTCTAGTCAAGACTATTTTTGATGATAATCCACCTTTACCTACCGACACCATTTTTGACCTTGCCGAATATACATACCTTGACAACAAAGTAATAATTAGAAAAATTAATGAATTAACAGAAAAATTAAAATCTAACAAAGATTCTCAAGTACTACTATTTTTACTAATACTCTTTTTTAGAAACGATTTGAGGAATGAAAATTACAGGCTCGTATATGAAGTTTTGACAAAAATTGGTGGAAACAAAATTAAAGAGCTAAAAAATAACAGGATAATCAAAGACTTCTTAACCGAAATTAAACCTGAAAAACCAAAGGAGATAAAACCTGCTACAAAAAAATCCATTCAAAAGGAATCAAAACCAGAATCTGAAAAAATAAAAAAAGAAAAAACGACCATTCCAGAGGGGAAAAAAGGTCCTGTTAAAGAACCCATTCTAGAAACCAAATCCAAAAAAGTCAACATAACAAAAAAGCAATTGATAATTCTATCAGCAATAGTTGGTAGTATAATTATTGTAATACTTTTATTTATCTTTTTAAAACATAATAAACCAGAAGTTCCTCAAAAAGAAACCAAAATGATAAGCCAGAAGCAGGTTTCTGTTCCAGAAAACACAACGACTAAAGATGCAGCAAATAAAATACAACAAAAAACAGCTAACAATACACAAAAACAAACTTCAGAAAATCCAGATATTGAAACTAATGATGAAGCTTTAAAACAGTATGTAATAAAAAAAGGGGATACACTCTCAGGAATTGCTAAAAAGTATTATGGCAGGGGTTATTATTATAAACACCTAGCTGATATAAACAAAATAAAAAACCCCGATCTTATCTATCCAGGCACAAAAATCGTGGTTCCACCAGAGGTAAATAAAAACACTTCAAAAAAATAAATTAATATAGTTTAAACAAATAAAATTCGGTCATATTAATAGGGTTATGAATACTATTAGGG
>QNBN01000256.1 GCA_003645695.1 Spirochaetota bacterium
TTGTTTTAAAAAAGCTAAATTTAATAATTATGAATATGGGAGGAAAGCTGTAGAATCGTTAAGGGAGATCTTAAATAATAATTTTGAAGTTCTGGAGATAGGTCCTGGGTATGGGACATTAACTATACCCTTAGCCAAAAATGTAAAAAAAGTTATTGCTGTTGAATCTTCTGAAACAGCTGCAGAGTATCTAAAACGGGATCTTGAGGAAAACAGGATTGGAAATGTTGAGGTAATAAACAAGAATTGGTTAGAGATCAATGATCGAAAAATCAAAGATAGATTTGATTTAGTTGTTTGCTCTCATTTTCTTTGGCAGATGAAGGATATTGAAAAACACTTGAAAAGAATGGAAAACGCTTCAAAAAAATACTGTACTGTAATCCAGCCTGCAGGAAGAGATAGTTTGGTAAAAGAAACATGGAAAAAAATAACGGGAAAGGATTACAAGGGAGAGTTTGATCCCGATGCCGATTATTTTGTTTATTTAATTCTTCGCCAGTGGGGAAGGCTGGTAAATGTAAGAGTTATGAAGTACAACATCGAGAGAAATCTGGAGCAAGAAGTGAGATACATAGCGAGTTTTATAGGCAGATATATAGAGGTTGACACTCACATGAAAAGGGATATTGAGGAGTATCTCATAGAGAAATCAAAAGGCAAATTTTTCAAAGAAACATGTTTCGCAACAGTAATATGGTGGAAGGTTCCAAGATACGGAAAAGTAGGAAAAGAGGTGATAAAATGAAATTTGTAAACAAATTTTCAATGGAAGCACAAGCAGCAATTGCCTTTATTATTGCTCAGATTCTTTTCAAGATAATATTTGAGTTTGAAGGCTCAAAGATATTTGCTGAAACGCATCCCATGCCAGCATTCAGTATTATAGTTGCTTTTACAATCGCCTGGATTGTTATCTGTCTATTGTGCCTGGCTAATCTGAAAATAGGCTATCTTCTCGCTGTTATACTTGGAGTTTTGAATCTGTTTCCTTTGGTATTGCTTGCATTTGGTATTGCACCGTTCCAGAATCGTCCGTATTTCAACGCATGGATAACTTTGTCACTGATTTATTTCAGTTATCAGACGTATAAGTCATTGAAAGAAGGTGAGTAAACTCACAGAATGAATATAAAATCGGCTGATTAGAAAATAAGATAAAGGAGAGATGTATATGAAAGACTTCAAACGTAGGATAGAATATTTCTTTTTGGGATTGAGAGATAAATCTGGAATCCCATTCAAGCCAGAAAAAGAAATAAATAAGCTTGGTCTCAAAGAAGGGCAGAAAATATTGGATTATGGTTGTGGCATCGGTTCTTACACTTTTCCTGCTGCTAAGAATGTGGGTAAGAAAGGAAAAGTTTATGCTTTGGACAAACAGCCATTAGTTATAGAAAAGATTGAAAAAAGAGCTAAAAGAGAAGGTTTTAGTAATATAGATACAATCTTATCTGATAGAGACACGGGATTAGTCGACGAAAGTATAGACGTGATTTTGTTATACGGAGTGCTGCCTGAAATTGAGGACAAGAAATCCTTATTAAGAGAATTGCATAGAGTTTTGAAACCAAATGGATATCTTTCCACACGTTTTTGCTTTCGTATTAAAAAGGAAGAACTCCTAGAGATTATAGGGAGATCAAATCTATTCGATTTAAGAGAGCAAAAGGGTCATATACTCAACTTTTCGAAGAAAAAAATCAAAAATTAGGAGACAGTAGATTATGATAACACTAAGAGATTCAATAGAAATTAAAACAACGCCTGAGAAGATTTTTGATTTTTTTGTCCATTTTGAGGAGAATTACTTAGCTTGGCATCCTGATCATGTAAAATCTTACTGGATTGGGAAGCCTGCAAAGGAAGGTTCGATCCTTTATTGTGAAGAATACTTACATGGAAAATTGCACAGGATGAAATTCCGTATAACCAAAGTGGAGTTAAACAGAAAAATTGAGTATAAACTTTCATTTCCAATGTCTGTTATTTGTCCCAAAGGCTCATTTATCATAGAGCCAAGAAGAAAAAGTTGCATTTTCACTGCTACACTTTCCATCAGATTTGGCTGGCTATTATCAAAACTTGCAAAGTATAGACTTGAGGCTGGCAAAAAACATATGAAAGAAGAAGGAGAAAATTTGAAAAGATTGTTGGAGGGATGAAAAATGAGCATGCAGCTAACACCAATGCTGGACTACAATTCAAAAGGAATTAGAGAACTGGTAGATAAACTCTTAGATAGTAAAACTCGTGAAAGCAAGATTGAAAAAATCTATTATTTTGTCAGGGACGAAATAAAATTTGGCTATAATGAATCTGATGATATCCCTGCCTCTAAGACCTTAAAAGAGGGATATGGACAGTGCAATACTAAGAGCACGCTGTTTATGGCTTTACTTCGTGCTGTAAGAATACCCTGTCGTATTCATTTTTTTACAATAGATAAGAGAGTCCAGAAAGGTATTATTACTGGGTTACATTACAAATTAACTCCCGATGAAATTATTCATTCATGGGTAGAAGTTTGGTACAAAAATAAGTGGATAAACTTAGAGGGGATTATTCTTGATAATCAGTACTTGCAATGTCTTAAAAAGAAATTTGATCAGCCAGGTTATTTTGAAGGATACGGAGTAGCAGTTGATAATTTCAATGAAGTTTCTACTGAGTGGATAGGTGAAGATACCTATATTCAGAGTAAATTGATAAAAAACGGCTACGGAGTATTTGATTCTCCAGATGAGTTTTATAATAAATACGGTACAAATTTACGTGGAATTAAAAAGATACTTTTCAAGCACCATATTCGTAAAGGGATGAATAGAAAAGTGGAGGAAATTCGCGATGAATGCCTACATCTTGATTTAAAATCTAGAAGGCGATAAACTATGAATGAAATAAAATGTATAGAGGTTAGTAACACAAATTGTTTTTTACTAAAATGCAAAGAAGGGTACTTGTTAATCGATACTGGATACCCAAATAAATACAAGCAATTCATAAAAAAGTTAAAGAAACTGGAAATAGATATCTCTGAGATAAAATATATACTTCTGACACATCATCACTACGATCATACAGGTCTTGCATGCATACTTCTAAAAGATACAAGAGCTAAATTGATAGTTCATCAGAAGGCGATACCTTTATTAAAGAAAGGAATCACAGAAAAAGGAAAAGAATTTAATCTCACTATAAAGCTTATATTTTGGGTATTATCATTATTCAATGATTTTACTTACCCTCCTGTAATAATAAGAGAAGAAGATTACATTATTAAGGATGATGACTTTGATTTATTAAAAGAAATTGGAATCGATGGGGTAATATTATATACACCTGGACATTCAAAGGATTCTATATCAGTTTTACTATCTGACGGAAAGGCTTTTGTCGGAGATGTAGCAATGGATTTCATAACTACGCCCTATCCAATTATTATTGACGACATTAACGAGGTATATAATAGCTGGGATAAATTAATTGAGTATGGTGCAAAAACAATATATCCCGCTCATGGAAACCCTTTTGATGCTGGAATATTAATTTCTTCAAGGAGAGGAGGCATAAAAAATGATTTCTAAAAATGTATGGAATTGGCTTTTTTTGTGGATATTGTTTAAAAGATTAAAAGGAGGATATGATTATGTCCGAAGAGCGTGTCCCTGCTGAATATACCGAGATGGATCTTTTAGAGGCAAAGCATTTTGACAAAAAGGTCAAAGAAAACTTTATGCCAGCAATTATCTCTACTGTTAAACAAATCATTGAGGATTATGGTGTTTTGGAAGGTGTATGCGTGGATGTTGGCTGTGGCACGGCTGTTTTTGCAATTGAGTTATGCAGACATTCCAAGTTGAAGATATACGCATTGGAAAAGGAGAAGGCAATATTGAAGGTAGCACGCATGAACATTGAAAAAGAACGATTGACAGATGAGATAATCCCCGTACTGGGCGATGCCCATGATCTGCCTTTCGAGAACGAATTTGCCGATTTCATAATCGGTAGAGGCTCATATCATTGCTGGGAAGACAAGGTGCGGGTATTTAAAGAAATTTATAGAGTCTTGAAGAAGGGAGGCATTGGTTTTGTTGGTGGTGGATTTGGGCGATATGTCACTGAGGAAGAATTAAACAGGATGAAATCTCTAAGAGATCGTTCTCTGAAAGAGGATGCAAAAGCCTACAGTTCGCCTGATAAATTAAGAGAGGTTGTATATGAGGCAGGTATATCTAATTTCCGTATAATTTATGATAAAGCAGGTCTTTGGGCAGAAATAAAAAAATAACTTGAAAAATCAATGGCACTTCCGATAACACAGAATATACGGCTCACTTCATTCGCCCAAATTTTTGCTACGTTCGCTCCACAAAAACTTTAGAGGTATCAGAAATATTACGCTAAAAAAAGCGTGAGGAGAGAAATATATGAAATATGGAGAAGAAGTTGGAAACCCAAAAATAAAAAAGAGGAGGAGGTAATTAATAATGTTGGGATTTTATAATCTATGGCTGATTCTTGTAATTATCGGTGCTTTTGCATGGATAGTAATGGAAATAGCTGATAAACTACGTGGAGTAAGAATAGAGAATAAAGAAGACCATCGGAATATAAGAGTTACTATAGTAAGTATAATTCCGCTTCTGCTCTTTTTCGGGATAACTGTATTCACACCAATTGTAACTGGTGCTTTATTTTGGATAGGGTGCATTTTAATCATTGTTTCAGGAATAGTTTATATATTATCTATTTTGGCTTTTGTTAAACCTAAAAGGGGACTGACTACAATAGGCATTTATAAAGTATCAAGAAATCCGATGTATGTTGCAATGTTTTTGATTTTCATAGGTTTTGTTCTTATGGCTTGGCAGTTTTCTTTAGCAAGAGGGATTTTAATGATAACTATAACAATTTTTAATATAATCGCAACCCACTGGATGGTACTTGGAGAAGAGCGTTTTTTGAGTAAAAAATATGGTGATGCTTATCGCGAATATATGAATAAAGTGCCGAGATATATCGGAATACGTGGAGGATAAAATAAA
>QNBN01000257.1 GCA_003645695.1 Spirochaetota bacterium
TCCTGAGCACCAATTACAAAAGTTATTAGTGTAAAAAATACAAATAGATTAATAATTTTTTTCATCATTTAAAGTCCTTTTTTGATAACATCCCGTTCAAGAAGGCCAAATATTCTTCTATCCATAGTATGAATAGCTCTAAATAGATACAATCCCGATAAAATCGATGTAATAATTCCTGAAATCATATACCCAGCACCATAAACTGGTGTAGATAGACTTGCAAAATATAATGTACCACCAAAATTGATAGAAAAAAAGCAAATTTGTGTAATAAATGCCTCTTTATACCTTTCAAGATAAAAGAGAAATGTAAGCAAAGTTAAAAATAAAAGGTGGAAAAAAACACCTGAAAGAACAAGTCTTAGAGTAAGAGGAGAGGAAAGACCTCCCAAAAGATTTAAATTTATACTTTCTGCAAGAATTATAAGACCAAATGTTATAACACCCTGAAAAAGGCTCTGTTCTCTTATACTAAGTAACATTGTTTTTAATAAAGACTGTTTTTCTTCCTGTATCTCTGTAAATGTTCTTGTACTTAGTTTCATAAGGAATCTACGGAGCCTGACATAAAAATTTGTTTCTGAAAAAACCATAAAATAAACAAGCCCAGGTATTAATGTAAGATTGGCAAAGTAGACTGTCATATCATATTGTTCAAATAAGACAAGGTATGTACCTTCTACTGGACTACCTGTATAAAACCATAACGCTATTTTATCAATCCAGATTCCAGCTGAATAAAAAATACCAGCTCCAAGTAAAAACCTGTATTTTTTAAAATAGGAAGCAAGAGGTTTTATCTCTCTGGTAATATGGCCTGGTTTTATATAAAATCTTATTAAGATTAGTAACATTACAAGGATGGATACCTGTCCAAGGCTAAAACCAGCCATGGCTCCACCAAGCTTATAGTCTTTTCCTAAAATATAAACCGCTCCAAAAGATAACAACATCCCTAAAATATAAACTAAAAATATAGTCATATATTTTTTTAGCAGAGTAATAAAAATCATAACAAGCCATATTAGATTAACAGAGACAAACAATACTGCAGCAAAAATTTTATACATAAATAGATTTTCAACCTGATCTGTTTTGATAAAATAAACACCTATTACTGCAGTAATGGTAGATAGTATTCCAATTATTATCATTGCTAAAAGAAGTGTGGCAAATGCTCTGGAATCATCTTTTATATAGATAAGATCGGATGTATACCTGGTATATATGTAATGCAGCCCCCCAAAAAGAAACAGAGAAAACGCATAGGAATATACAATTGCTGCTGTAAAAAGGGCTCCACCCTCTTCCAATGCAAATCCTGCAAAACGGGATAAAGCAAAAATTCCAACTATGGAGATTAACCAGGGGCCTGCAACAATTATAATACCAGCCAGAGCAACTTTAAAGGCTCCAGTCATACCACCCTGTTTTAGAACTCTCTGCAGCTCAAATCCAATACCTGCCATTATTTCTCCATAAGCTTGTGATATAGATTTTGATATGTCGCATACAAATCATTTTTATTATATAGAGTTTTAACTTTTTCTTTATTACTTCTAATTATCCCTTCCATCTCTTTTGGATTATTTTTTATATATTTTACATTCCATGCAAGCTTCTCCGCATCTTTTGATGAAGCAAGAAATCGATCATCATAATCAAGCATCTCCGGAACATTTCCAACCTTTGTGGAAACAACAGGAACTCCTGCTGCATATGCCTCTAATATTACAAGGGGTTGAGCCTCCCGAACACTTGTAAGAAGCATTACGTCTAAAAATGAGTAGTAATCAAGAACATTCTGTCTCCCGGTAAACTCAAAAACTTCAGTAAGATTAAAACTTTTAACCATTCTCTTGCAATCTTCATAATAAGCTTCATCTTCATCCGTAGGACCAATGCAATAGAATTTTGCATCTTTAATATGATCATGTACAATACGGGACATGGTAATAAAAGTTTTAATATCCTTTATGGGAACAACCCTTCCAACCAGACCAATATGGAAACCTTCACGAGGAGCTCTTATAACAGAAGAATACCTCTCTACATCTATACCATTGGGTATAACTACAGAAGTTTCCTCCTTAGCTCCAAAATCTAATTGTATTCGTCGGTTATATTCAAAAAGAGAAGTTGAAATATCAGCCTGATGATATGCCATTCTGCTTAAGCCATTATATATTTTTATCCACATATCCCTCTGATAGCCTCTAAGGAACTGAGCCTTTCGCAGCTCCATCTCTCTCTCTTTATGATACAAGCCATGCTCTGTAAGCAGAAATGGTTTCCCATGCCTATGTTTAGCTGCAACAGCCAGAAGACCTGCATATCCCGTAGATACGGAATGATAGATATCTGCAACAGGAGGTTCGGCCCCTAACACTGTAAAAATCATATTATGAGCAGATCGCCATGACCAGAAATAATCTGAAAAAGAATACATAGGGTTATTTTGTACATTCGATTTTCCAATCATGTCCCAGGCTATATCACTAAAAACAGCTTCATCATACAGGTATGATCCTTCCGGAAGTCTTTCAAGGATATCCCCAATTTCTGTATGAGCTTTACTTCTAAAATCTGAATGCATTTTTTTTATTAATTTAAGAGTTTTAAGTTTACCCTTTATTTTATTTGTGCTTTTAGGTAAATTTGATAATACAATATCTTTATGTTCCACTACATTTTTTGGAATATCATATTTAAGAGTCTGCTCTCCTGCAGGAGAAATACTAAAAAGAACAAAATCTATATCAGGCATACCCAAAATCATATCCTGGACCCAGGAAGAAACCCCTCCTGTAATATAGGGATAAGAACCTTCAAGAACAAAACATACTCTCAATCGTCTATTTTTTATTTTACTGGCCATTTAGATACCTAACCAATAATCTATTATCATCTGTTGTTTATCTGTTAATATATCCGCCAGATTCTGTATTTGATAACAAGTGTTGCGTGATTCTGCATATTGCCCCATACGAAATAACAGCTCTGCCCTTTGAAATAGATATTCCACAGATAGTTCTGATTTTTCCTTTTCCAGAATATCCTCAGCATTTTTATAAAGCTTCAGCTCTATAAGTATTCTAATAAGAGTATTCAATTCCTCGGGTGACAGCTTTCTGCTTTTACGGATATCTGAAAAGTATTGATACGATTCTCTAAGAAAGAACTTTTTTATAGAATCACGTTCGTTATTTAACATTGCTAACTCAAAAAATAATCTTCCCAGTTTACTGGAAACTTTAGTAGATTCTATCTTTTCACTATTCAGTTTCAATTTTTCAATTTTACTATTATATCTGTTTTCTATTATATTTATACTTTCTGCAGCAAATAGTGCAATTTCCTGATCTTCAGAAAAAATAAGATCTTCAAAAATTTCAATAAGAACTATATTTGTTTCCAATCCAAGATTTTCTCTGGAAAGGAGCCTTTCAATCCCTTCAATATCATAGGGTTTTTCATCCAGAGGTTTTGTAGATCCTGATTTATAGGTAAATACTGAAATAGGAAGAAACCCAGCCTTATAAGCCTTTAAGGCAGCAATAGGTGTTTTTGGTTGAAATCTATTCTTTTTAGCTCTAAAATAATCGTAGTCATCCATATATTAAACCTTTTGCATATCAAGCAAATTCTCGGCAAGGTTAAGAAGATCATCGGAACTAATATCCTCAGATCCTACAGATGAGTATCCAAGGATTACATCCAACACAACTCTATTATCATTAATTGTCCATTTATAACTATTTATAACACCAAGACTCTCGAGACAAAAAAGGGAAGCCCCGTCATAATCAATATTAGGATAATATATTGCTATCTGATTTTTCTCTTTATAATGAAAGAAATCTATTGTATTTCCAGAAAGAGAATGCAATTTATCTAACATTAAAAGTAGAATTTTATATATTCTCTTTTCCCCATGCTCCTCTATTAATTCATCAAACTCAGTAAGCTCAAGGAGGATAACAGAAAAAATGCTCTGATTTTCTGAAGATTTCCTTATCTCATTTCCAATAAAAGTAAAAAACTGTGATACTGAGGGAAGATTCGTAACCGGATTTACTTCATTATATTCTATCAAGGCTTCATATTCAGAAGCTCTTTCTATAGCAGCTCCAGCCAGATCAATAAGAATTGCCAGCAACTTTTCAGTGTATAAATTATATTTAGCAAAGGGCATAGCCTCAATATTCAATACACCCCATATAGTATTTGACAGAGTTATTGGAAAGGTAAGAATATTTCTTTTATTATCCATTTGGGATAAATTTTCATATTCTAAAAGCATTCTTACAGAAAAAATACGATCATTTCTATAAACCCATCCATTAATTGTGGAATCTATACTCTCAATAGTATTTAAAACATCATCAGAATCCCAACCTACATTGGCTACCATAACAAGCTTTTTGCTTTCTTTCTCATATTTCCAAATAGAGGCTTTCTCAGCCCAGGAAAATTTTTGAACCGTACTAATTAAGGCACTAAGAGTTTTTGATAAATTCTGGGAGTGCATAGCCTTTACCTGGGTATAAAGGGCTGTGACAGAATCCTGCTGCCGGAGAACCCTCTCCTCAAGCTCTCTGTTTACTGCAGAAACAGTACTCAATTCTTTTTGCAGTCTATTTTTATCCAGAGATACTTTTTTCATATATAATCTCTGATTTTTAATTTGCAGGACAAATGAATTATGAATCATACCTAATAAATATATAATAATTAAAATAATAGATATTTGTATACTTGCCAGCTCCCATAAGAACTGCCAGTAAACAATTAAATTAAGATCTGTATATATAGGGATCATTATAAATATTATAGAAAATCCAAGATTCAAATATCCGAATAAACGTCCATAATATGCGGCTGTTAATAAAGCAGTAAAAAAATAAGGATTTATAGTGGCATCAAAAAATCCGTAATTACCAGGAAATAATAGATTAATTAAAAATAATGTAAATGAAAGGAAAAAGATCTCAACCATTTTCCTTAATAGATTCATTCTCTCTGTTATCATTTAATAAAGA
>QNBN01000258.1 GCA_003645695.1 Spirochaetota bacterium
GTATCGAGTATAGCAAAGAAGTGCAAAGCGAAAAGTGTACAATACAAAACCAAAATTTAAAATTTTTTCTTCAATTTTAAGTTTTAAATTTTGGTTTTGCGTTTTTAGCTTTGCACTCTGATATTATTCACTATATACTTGATACTGTCTTCCCCTGCAATTCTAACCCGAATCTTTTCTTGGACTATATACACTATACACGATACTCGATACATTCTTTTGTTTTTACTTCTCTTTATAAATATGCTAAAATATTTTCAGTTTATTAGATATTAAATAAAGGCAAAGGAAATATCATTATGCCTAAAAAATCTTATCCGATTTTGATTTTTTTTATTATTGTCGCATTAGTAGTTGCCGGGATTATTACTTTTCATCGTTCCAACTTGGAGAGCAATTTTAAGCAAGTAGAATTAGTAATGAGCCTGAATGAATTAAGAGAATTATCTTATCAGGAAGGTTATGATGAAA
Organism: Spirochaetota bacterium; assembly: GCA_003645695.1. GTDB lineage: Bacteria > Spirochaetota > B62-G9 > B62-G9 > B62-G9 > B62-G9. The sequence continues at coordinate 472 of QNBN01000258.1, forward strand.
TCGAACTGTTAGCTAAAATTAAAAATGCCGGGATTAATTCAATAGCTGTTCATGAAGATACCCTGGAAAATCTTGCTTTGTCCGGAAAGATACTCTATTTTTCTGATAAAGAACTTAATAAATTAAATTTCTTCTTAAAATCGTTAGACCCCTTTAAAAAATTTCAACCTGCACCGGGAGAAGCTTATATTGTATTCAATGATAAAAATGATTATCTTCGTGTAAAGGAAAATTTACAAAGACAATTGGGCGAAGATTTAGTAAGAGATCTTGGTTTTCTTCCTTATATAGGTTTAAAAGTGAAAGGTAGTGAAGATAAACTTGCTGATTTAGGTTTAGGATTTTCAGATGAAGATATTGAGTTAATAAGAAATTTGGGCTTTCAGGTCATTTTACGTTTCAAAAACTTCCCTCAAATAAATAAGGAAGACATAGAGTTTAAATTTAAAGAAAGTGATATAGCCGGAAAGATTTCGGGAATAATTTTTGAGGGGGAAGCAGTTTTAGGTTATCCTTCGAAAGAAAATCTGATTCACACGGCAGAACTCCTAAGAACAAAAGGATATCCCTTCGGAATTATAGAATTTGCCGGCCAAAAAGGGATTGAAACAGTCGCTCGTCAAGCAAGCGAATTAGCAGTAAGAGTTCATAGTATTACCAAAGAAGAAATGGAAATTATTCCTAAGCAGATAGCCATAGAAAGGTGGATTAGGGCGGCTAAAGAAAGAAAAGTGAGGATCTTTTATATCAAGCCTTTTATGAAATCTGATTCTAATCTTATTGAGGAAAATTTAGCTTATATTAAAACTATAAAAGAAGAGTTGGAAGCGAATGGCTTTAAGACAGGAAAAGCCAGTATCCTTTCTGCTTCCTATCAGGAACCAAAAATATTTATTCTCCTTTTAATCATAGGGGTTATTTCCGGGGGACTAATCCTCTTAAAAAATGTCTTCAACTTAAAAAAATATCAAGAATATTCTCTGTTATTTTTAGGAATCTTATTTTCTTTGCTCCTCCTCTTTTTGAATCGAGAAATATTTTTAATAAAACTGATGGCTTTACTGACAGCACTAATATTTCCCACTTTGGCTATTATTGCTAACGAAAGGTATTTTTTAGGAAACAATAATTCCAAATTTAAAGATGCCCAGGATTTTCCTGTAAATAATCTCAGTTTTTATAGGATGATAAAAGAGGTTTTAACCGGCTTTTTCAGGATAATTTTAATCACTCTATCCGGTGCCCTGTTAATAGCGGCTTTATTAAGCAATAATAAATTTATGTTGGGGATAGAACAGTTTAGCGGAATAAAGATTTCTTATCTGGTCCCACTTCTTTTGGTTCTGGCGATAATGTGGTTGAAGGTGAATAAGGGTAAATTAATGATTTTAGAAAATATTAAAAAGCCCCTCCTGATCGAACATGTAATTATCATGGCCTTCTTTGCGGTATTTTTGGTAATTTATATCTCTCGTTCAGGGAATTTTTCTTTTCTCCCCGTTTTGAGCATTGAAGAGAAGATAAGAATCTTTTTGGAAAAGACTTTAATCGCCCGACCCCGAAATAAAGAGTTTTTAATCGGTTATCCCGCTCTATTACTGGCGATGAGTATGAGCTACTTAAAGATAAAAGAATTTAAAATTCCCATAATAATCATCGGGACTATTGGCCCGGTTACTTTGATTAATACCTTCTGTCATATTCATACTCCCTTTTTATTTTCGGTACTGCGAACTTTTAACGGAATATGGTTAGGCTTGATACTGGGATTAATAATAATTATTGTATTTTATTATCTGGTAAAAACATTTAGGAAAATAGTTAATTATGAAAAAGTCTAAAACCATAGCAAAGATAATGATTTCCGGTTATTATGGTTTTAATAATACCGGGGATGAAGCCATTCTTAAATCTATGGTTGGAGCCTTTAAGGAAAAGATACCTCAAGCAAAGATAACAGTTCTTTCCTGTAACCCTTTGCAGACCTCTCAAACTTATCAGGTAAAGGCCATAAACCGCCTGCACTTAATTAATATTATGCGCTGTCTACGAGATACTGATCTTTTTATTAGCGGGGGTGGGGGGTTACTCCAGGATTCAACCGGAAAAGGCTGGAGTATATTATATTACCTGGGATTGATATTGGCAGCAAAAATAGTTAAAGTACCGGTTATGATTTATGCCCAGGGTATCGGCCCGGTAAACAAGCAGGCTAATAAAAAGTTAATGAAGTGGATTCTAAATAAGGTTGATTTAATTACCGTAAGAGATAACTCCTCTAAAGAATTATTAGAAAATTTAGGAGTAGTGCAACCATCAATCCATGTGAATTCTGATCCCGTCTTTTTGTTGAAGGAAAAAAATTTTAATCAAACTATAAATAGCCATCCTTATATTCAAAAATTGATTGATTCGGGCAATCGTCCCCTAATCGGGGTTTCGGTTAGGGAATATAAGGGTTATGGAAAAGATTTAAAGAAAATATTTGCCCAAACAGCTGATTATTTAATTGAAAACCATAAGGCAAAAATTATTTTTTTTCCTTTTAAATTTGATGAAGATGTGCATATTAGCGAAGAGATATTATCTTTGATGAAGAATAAGGCTGAGGTATTGAAAATAAAGCTTGAGCCCGAAGAATTACTTTCTGTTCCATCTCGATTATCTTTGATGGTTGGGGTGAGGTTTCATTCAATTATATTTTCCAGTATGGCTAATATTCCTTTTATAGCCTTTAACTATGACCCTAAAGTTAAATATTTTGTTGAAAATTTGGGATTATCTGAATTGCTGTTAGAAACAGACGAAGATATCTCTTTAAAAAATCTTCAAGAAAAGATAGAATATATTAGAGAAAATAATGATAAAATAAAAGATATTTTACTCAAAAAAGTAAATAATTTAGAAAAAAAAGCTCTTGCTAATAATGAATTGGTTAATAAGTTTTTAAACCCATAACCATTGAGGTTACTATTTAATATGATTAGAATGTTTCACGTATATAAAAATTATCCCAACAAAATTCAAGCCTTACGGGATATCAATATCCATATAAAAAAGGGCGAATTTGTTTTTTTAGTAGGTCCTACCGGGGCAGGGAAGAGTACTTTTTTAAAATTGATTTACCGGGGGATTGTTCCCACTAAAGGACAGGTAATTGTCGATGGGATAAATATCGCCCGGCTTAAATCTGGCTACATTCCTTATTTAAGGCGAAATATAGGTATTGTCTTTCAAGATTTTAAATTACTGTATAATAGAACGGTATATGAAAATGTTTCCTTTGGTTTAAAAGCGATTGGTGCAACTAATTTTGAGATAAGACAGCAAGTTAATAAGGTCCTTAATTTAGTCGGGCTGGAACATAAAAGGAAGATAAAACCACATTTATTATCCGGAGGAGAACAGCAAAAGTTATGTATTGCCCGGGCTATTGCTAACGAACCATTAATATTGCTTACCGATGAACCGACTGGAAATTTAGATCCTTACACTTCCTGGGAGATTATGAAGCTTCTATTTCATATAAATATCCGGGGAACTACTATTATAATGGCTTCCCATGATAAACTTATGATAGATAAAGCCAAGAAGCGAGTAGTGAGACTGGAGCGGGGACGAATAATAGAAGATACGCAAAGAGGGACATATTAAGATGATTTTTGAGAATATGGGATTTTATTTTAGAGAGGCTTTGCTCAGTTTTAGAAGAAGTACTTTAATGAGTATGGCAACAATATTAAGCATCACTACTATTTTAATTATTGTTGGAGTGTTTCTATTAATTTCTATAAATTCCAGTCTTTTTCTAAAAAATATAGAATCCCAGTTGGAGATTATTGTTTATTTAGAAGATAATATTTCCCAAGCCGAGATAAACAATATAAAAAGTAATATTGCTTCAATAGATGGGATAAAAGAGGTAAAATATGTATCTAAAGAAGAGGCCTATCAGAGATTACTAAAGGATTTAGGAGAGCAGAAAGATATACTCAGTGCTATTGAAAAAAACCCCCTTCCAGCTTCTCTTGAGATACAGGTAAAAGACCCTAAGGTGATTGAGCAGATTGCTAATCGGATTGCTGAATTTAAAAAAGTGGAAGAAGTTGAATATGGCCGGGAAATAGCAGAAAAATTGTTAAATTTTACTTATGTATTTAGAAGGGCGGGGATGTTAGTATTAGCCCTCCTGGTTTTTGCTTCTATTTTAATTATATCTAATATAATAAAAATTACTGTATATGCCAGAAGAAATGAAATTGAAATAATGAGCTTATCAGGAGCTACTTCCTGGTTTATTAAATGGCCTTTTATAATTGAAGGATTTTTACAGGGTTTTATCTCAAGCCTTTTTTCCATAATAATATTATATAATTTTTATATTTTTGCCGTAGATAAAGTACAGCAAGCCATTCCTTTTTTACCATTGGTGGTGGACAATATGGATTTATTACCTATAGGTATATCAATTGTGCTCTTAGGGAGTTTAGTGGGAATTTTGGGGAGTATGTTTTCTGTAGGAAAATATCTAAATGTATGAAAAGAAGTTAGTTTTAATAAACAAGA
>QNBN01000259.1 GCA_003645695.1 Spirochaetota bacterium
GAAGAAACCTTTAATCATCTTATAAATGCTCAGACACTGGAAGAGCTATTTACCTACCTGAGAGGAACTGCATACGAAAAAATAGAGCAAATATACAGAGAAACAGGGGATATTAAGTTAGCAGAACTCGAACTTTTCAAGCAGGAGGTAGCACTGCTTGGAGATGTTTTAAAGAGTTTGACTGATACCGCAAGAGAAGTTGTTAGAACTCTCCTTCTCAAGTATGAAATAGAAAATTTGAAAAATATATTAAGGATTTTTTTTACAAGGGTAATAAAGGGCGGAAATATCGAAAATCAAATCCTCTATATATATCGGAATAAAATTGTATATGATCTTGATATTGATGCACTGTTAAATGCAAGTGATATTGCTACTGTTACAGAGCTTTTAAAGAGAACCCCTTATAAGTCTATTATTGAGTCTGAATGGCAGGGAGTAATGGATAGGGGAACTCTTTTCTTTTTGGAAGTAAAGTTGGATCACTTCTACTATAAAAACCTTATGGATGTCTCAAGTTTACTAAATCAGAGGGATAAATCAATATTTAACAGATTGATTGGGGTTGAAATAGATATAAACAACATTAATTGGATAATTAGGCTGATTAACAATTATCTAATAATGAAGGATGATGTAAAAAAGGTGTTGATTCCAGGTGGATATCGTTTTGATGCAGCGAGAATCAAGGATGTTGGTAATATGGAAGAGCTATCTTCTTCTATCAAGAATATCATTCCTTCAGCTCTTTTAGATATTAAAGATCTGGATTATAAAGAAAAAAGGGATATTGAGAGAAGTCTTGAGTTGCTCGAAGGTATTCTGGATGAGATTATGTTGAAAGAAGCAAAAAAGGCATTGGCAGGATATCCCTTTTCTATAGGTGTGATACTGGGTTACCATGTTATTAAAACGAGAGAACTGAGGAAAATTCGAGCAATTTTAAATGCAAAGTTTTACAATATGCCACCAGACGCAATCAGGAGAAGTATTTAATGTTAACAGAGGCAATGTCCTATCTTATAGCTGTTATTATGGGTAAACATGAGGAGGATGTGAGTAAGAGTCTTCTTGAACTTGGTGTGCTCCATCTTGTTGATGTAACTGAGATTAAGGATGAGTGGAAGCAAAAGCTTTCAAGTGCCAGTTTACCCGAATCGAAAGGAAAGATAGAGGAATTAAGAAGGAAAATAGAAGGAATAACCAGACCTTTAGGAATAACTTTTAAAGTGAGGGAAGGGATTGATCTTAAATCCTTTAAACTTAAAGATATTGAAACTAAAGAAGAGGATGTCGAAAAAATACTTGCCAGAATTAATGAGGTAAGAGAAGCACAGCGGGCTATTCAGCAGGAAATTATGAAATATGAGGATATTAAAAGGCATCTTGAGGGAATAAGCCTGGGGATTGACAAGTTAGCCCTGATTCATGATTATTCATTTATCGAGATAAAGTCTGGTAGAATTGATTCTTCAAAGTACGATGAACTGGAGCAGGAGTTAAAGTCATATCCTACAGTTATTACTCCAATTGGAAAGAAAGAGAATGAAACTAATTTAATTCTTATATATATGAAGAGGGCTAAACCACAAATAGAAGAAATATTAAACAAAGTGGGATGGCGTGAGGAGGTTATTCCTGAGGAAGTAAATAAGTATGATTATGATTTTTTAAAGAATATAGACAAAAAAGTTAAGGAGCTCAAGGATAAACAGAATAGAATTGCTAAAGAAGCTGATGATTTGATATTACAAAATAAGGATAATCTTCAGAAAATATGGCAGGATTTAAAAATCTCAGAACTTGTGTTTGAAATTGAATCATACTTTAAAAAAACTACAAAAACCCTAGTTTTTTCAGGATGGGTTCCTTCTAAAAAGAAGAAGGATATAGAAAAAGCAATAACAGAAACCACCTCAGGAGCCTGTTATATTCAGTGGTTGTCCCCTCAGGAGATTGAAAAAATAGAGAAAAAAAAGGTTAAAGTTCCTGTTGCTTTAAAAAACCCCAGGATCTTTGCTCCTTTCCAGATGCTTGTAACAAATTACAGTATACCAGAATACAGAACTGTAGACCCTACACCGGTTGTTGTTTTTACCTATTTAATAATGTTTGGTCTTATGTTCCCGGATGTTGGCCAGGGCCTTGTGATTTTCTTTTTAGGGTTACTTGCAACACTATTCTTCAAGAAAAAAGAAAATAAAAGCATGTACAACCTTTCAAAATTAATGATCTGGTGTGGTGCTACAGCTACATTAGCTGGTTTTATGTTTGGCTCAGTTTTTGGCCTGCCACTTTTAAAGCCTATCTGGTTTAACTATCATGCCGTTGTTTTGGGAGAAAGCTCTGGAAATAGGTATGTCAGAGGCATATTCGATGTTATAAAGATTTCAGTTATATTTGGAATCGGGGTTATAGAGCTGGGTATTGTATTTAACTGGATAAACCTTGTAATAAAAAAGAGATGGATTGATCTAATATTTACAAAATCTGGTATTTTGGGAGCATGGATATTTAATGGCGGAATTTATGTAGCTCTGTACATGGTACATCACGGATACAAGAGTATGCCGCCATTTAATCAGCTTCTAGTGTTATCCATAATTCCAGCTTTCTTATTTATATTTAAAAAACCAGCTGAAATATTGTTCGAAAAATCTGATATAAAAGAGCCCAAACATTTAAAGATTACATTGGGTGGGGTAATGAACTTTGTAATGGAATGGGTCGTTGAACTTCTTGAAGTATTTAGTGGTTATCTTTCGAACACACTATCATTTATGCGAGTTGCAGGATTTGGAATAGCTCATGTATGCCTTATGGTTGCCTTTTATCAGCTTGCACAGATGGCTTCCGGAGGGCAGGGGTACAATTTACTGGGTTATCTTACGATTTTATTTGGTAATGTGCTTGTAATTGTACTTGAAGGATTATCTGTAGGTGTGCAATCTTTGAGGCTTAACTACTATGAGTTTTTCTCAAAGTTTTTTATAGGATCGGGAGTATTATATAAGCCTGTAAGGCTTGAGGAATAAAATAACAATTTCATAATAATCTTTAGGAGGGATAAATGAGCAATCCTCAAAAGCAATTTAAATCAAAGGTGATTTTCAGTGTGATTGTCCTTTTTGTAGTACTTACTGTTGTCTCTATTTTTGCCGCAGAGAGAATTTTCGCCCAGGAGTCACAGACAAAAGAGGGAACTACAGAGGTTTCACAGAATAACACAGGAAGTAAAACAGTTGCAGGTTACGCATTTATTGGTGCTGCCATTGCTTTCGGCTTTGGAGCAATTGGTGCAGGTATTGGTATTGGTAATGTTGGGGCAGCAGCTATGGGCGCTATTGCTGAAAAACCTGAAATAGCAGGTCAGGCACTAATATTTGTTGCTCTTGCTGAAGGGCTTGTTATCTTTGGATTTATTACTGCTCTCATGATTCTGGGTAAGGTATAATGAAAAACCAATATAAATTGATGAAGATGGAGATAAGACCTTGAAATATTTTATTATTGGTGATGAGGATACAGTTCTTGGCTTTGGAATGGTAGGAGTTGATGGAACAATTGTAAGAACAGCCGATGAAGCAAGGATTGCTATTAAGAATGCTATTAATGACAGAAGTATCGGTATAATAATAATCACAGAAAGAATAGCTAACTTTATTAGAGAAACCGTGGATAGATACATATTTACGTTGAGCTTTCCGTTGATTGTGGAGATACCTGATAGAACCGGCCCCATGAAGGGAAGAAAGAATATAAGAGATGCTGTTAATACGGCCATTGGTATAAAACTTTAATTTTTACGAGATCATAGTATCAGGGAAAAATTATGGAAGCATATGAAAAAGGAAAAGAGTTAATAGTAAAAGAGATAATTGAAGATGCTCGGAAAGAAGCGGATAGATTGGTTGAGGATGCTAAAAAGCGTGCAGAAGAAAAGATAATGTTTGCGAAAAGTCAGGCTGAATCCATAGTAAATGAGGCAAAAAAGAAAGCAGATGTGCAGATAAATATTCTTCAAAAAAGATATATTTCCTTCATTGAGCTTGAAACAAAGAAACGTAGAATGAAGCTTCGTGAAAGTGTTTTTAATATGGTTATTGAAAAGGTTAAACAGAGATTAAGAAAAATAATAAATGAGCCTGAATATCGATCTATATTAAAACGCTGGATATACGAAGCAGCGGTAGGACTCTATGAAAACGAGGCTATTATTAGGACATCTAATGAGGAAATTAATATGATCGATGATAGAATGCTTAAAGAGATTGAAGAAAAATTGAATGAGAATGAAAAGTTAGAGGTAAAACTTAGGGTAGATAACAAAAGATTTTTAAAAGGGCAGGGAGTAATCCTTTTTTCTTTGGATGAGAAAAGGGCATTTAATAATGAAGTATCAACGAGAATTTTGAGAAAGCAGAGGGAAATCCATGGAATAATCTATGATGCCCTGTTGGAAAAAATAGAGTAGTGATATATCGATATTTTTAATTTTAGGAAACTACAGCGGAGTTAATTATGGCTGATCGAGTTATTGGGAAAATCAAAAAGATAAACGGGCCTGTTATTGAGGCTATGGGCGTAAAAGATGCAAGGATGTTTGAGCTTGTAAGGGTTAGTGATGAAAATGTTGTTGGTGAGGTTGTTAAGTTGGAGGGAGATACGGCTATTATTCAGGTATATGAGGATACTACAGGAATAGCACCGGAAGATCCGATTTATGGTTCAGGTATACCCCTATCCGTGGAACTTGGCCCTGGACTGATAGGAAATATATATGATGGTATCCAGAGACCTCTTGAAAGAATCAGGGAGATGACCGGAATTTATATTAAAAGAGGTATAATGCTTGACTCAATTGATAAGGAGAAAAAGTGGCATTTCATTCCAATCGTAACAGAAGGTGAAGAAATCTATGAAGGGATGGTTGTTGGTACTGTTAAAGAAACAGAAAGGATCGAGCATAGGGTTTTAGTACCATTAGGGATTAATGGAAAGATTAAATCTATCGTATCTGA
>QNBN01000260.1 GCA_003645695.1 Spirochaetota bacterium
TAAAACTAAAACTAAAACTGTAATGGGAGATTGCTATTGAGTAACCAAAGGTGTTTATCACCTTTCTTATGGATAAAAGAGAATAAATACCTATTGGGTACATCCTTTTCTCATCTAATGATAGATGGATTTTCAATGGTTATCTATCCCCTTCTTCCCTTAATTGCAAGGGAGTTTAATCTTACTCTGTCAAAAGTGGGTATACTGAGAACGACATATTCCCTTTCAACTTCTTTTTTACAACTTCCGGTTTCAGTTTTTCTCGAACCAATGAGTGAAATAATCTTGATTATCATGGGGGTACTGTGGGTTTCCTTTGGTTTTCTTCTTATGAGCGTATCGCCAACATTTTTAATTCTCTTGATTGTTTCTTTTATAGCTGGGCTTGGAGGCAATGTCCAGCATCCTATTGGAAGTGCTTTCGTTTCCAGGGTTTATGATAAAAATCGGAGAGGAAGTTCACTTGGATTTTTAAACTTTTCAGGTGATATCGGAAAAACTATATTTCCAATTATTGTTAGTTCGATTTTAACATTTTATCTATGGAGAAACTGTTTATTTATCTTTGGAGTTTTCGGAACATTGGTATCAATTCTGATGTTCTATATCTACAGAAGATCAATAAAAGGACTACACAAAGAAGATATTAAAACTGATTCATCTTCAATGAGTAAAAATAAAGGATCATATTATGGTAAATGGGGTATTACATCTGTTCCAAAGTTTGTAGTTTTATCTATTATTGGTGTAATAGATGCCACAAGTAGAGTTGTTATTTTAACATACCTCCCATTTTTGTTTATACAAAAAGGTATAAAGGCTGAAAAGACAGGTGTTTACTTAGCTATACTTCTTACAGGTGGATCTGCGGGTAAACTTGGATGCGGTTTTCTTTCAGACAGATTTGGTTATTTACCTATGATCCTTATTACAGAAATTCTAACATCGCTTTCAATTTTGTTAATCTATTTTAACAACAATCTTATACTGCTGATAGTACTTTTGTTTATTGGTGGTTTTGTTCTGAATGGCACATCAACCGTTCTTTATACTACTGTGGCAGAACTGGTCTCTACTGAAAAGAGAAACAGAGGGTACGGACTTTTTTATACCATATACCTAATTGCTGAAGCATTAGGTCCTGTTGCATTTGGTTATATCGGCCAGGTATGGGGGCTTTGTTCTATATATTTCGTTCTATCTGGTTTCACATTCTTAATAGTTCCCTTTGCTATCTGGCTCAAAAGCATGAATGGAAGGCAGATTACCCAGCAATAGATAAAAGGATTCCTGCAGCAACGGCTGAACCTATTACACCTGCTACATTTGGACCCATTGCATTCATCAGTAAAAAGTTTGCCGGATTTTCTTCCTGCCCTAATTTTTGTACAACTCTTGCTGCCATAGGTACTGCTGAAACTCCTGCAGCCCCAATCATGGGATTTATTTTTCTTCCTGATAACCAATACATTAGTTTTCCCATAAGAACACCGGCAGCAGTACCTATGGAGAATGCAACAAGACCAAGGCCTATTATCATTATAGTTCTAATAGTTAAAAACTCTTCTGCTGACATCTTTGAGCCTACCGAAACTCCTAAGAGTATCGTAACAATGTTTATTAATTCGTTCTGTGAGGTTTTTGAGAGTCTGTCCACTACTCCAGATTCTCTAAAGATATTTCCAAGCATCAGCATGCCAATTAGAGGGGTTGATGCCGGAACGAGAAGGGATGCTGATATTGTTAGAATTATTGGGAAGATTATCCTGATTTTTTTTGGTATTGGATGAACTTCACTCATTACCGTCTGCCGCTCCTTTTTTGTTGTTAATAATTTTATGATAGGAGGCTGTATTATCGGTACAAGTGCCATATACGAATATGCAGCTACGGCAATAGGGCCAAGAAGGTGTTCTGCAAGCTTTGAAGTAAGATATATAGCGGTAGGACCATCGGCTCCACCTATTATTGCTATGGAAGCTGCTTCATTAAAGTTAAAACCCAGTAATTTTGCACCGATTAAAGTTCCAAATATTCCAAATTGCGCAGCTGCACCAAGTAAAAACGTGTACGGTTTTGAAAGGAGTGGAGAAAAATCCGTCATAGCTCCAATTCCAAGAAAGATAAGAGGTGGAAATATGCCGCTTTTGATACCAAAATAGAAATAATAAAGGAGACCTCCTTCACTGCGCAGCCCGGTTAGTGGAAAATTCGAGAGAATTGCACCAAAGCCGATTGGGATGAGGAGCAATGGTTCGTATTCCTTTTTAATCCCCAGGTAAATAAGGGTTAGACCTATAATTATCATAAATAACTGTTGCCACTGTATAGCTGCAAATCCACTGGATTTTAAGAAACTAAGAATCATATGGAGAATATCCATCTGCAATTACTCAATCCTTAGAAGTTTTTGATTAATCGAAATATTTTCGCCGGGAGTTACAAATATTTCCTTCACAATTCCACTTTTATGGGCATGGATATCAATGTACATTTTCATTGCTTCTAAAACTATTACTGTATCTCCTCTTTTAACTTTACTCCCGATTTTAATCTTAATCTCATTTATTATTCCTGTCATAGGGGCAAGAAGAATACTGTTATTATCTGTTTCTGAGCTATATGCTACAGCACTTTCAGATGGCGTAAGGGATGTTGATAAATCCGATCTTACAGAGATTGTTTCTTTTTTTTCTTGGGTTTGATCTTCCTGAATAAGATTTATTTTATAAACTTCTCCGTTATGTTCAATAATAATTTCGTTTCCAATCCTTTCTACATTTACTGTGTATAACTTTCCGTTATACTGAAAACTTACTTTTCTTTTCATCAATAAATACCATTATTTTCAATTTTATTTATAGTTATCCAGGGAATACTATTTGTATCTTTTTTTGGTATCCACGGAGTAGCTGTGGGAGTTTCAGTTTGTTGCTCAGTTTCCAGATATGCTGAAAGAGCAGCCATAAGCCATTCAATTGTTTTGTTTTCACGTGTTTTATCATAATATTGTGTTGCTTTTTCTCCATAATCAATTTTTTTCTCTTTGTTGAATAATCTATCTGGTTTAATCTTCAGAAGAATCATTAGGACATATAATAGGCCAAGGAATAGAAAAACAATTCCCATACCCGTTAAAGCAGATATCAGTGTAAAGCTTAAACTTCCTTGATTCATGCTGATCCCTCTTACTTACAGTGGTATATTCCCATGTTTCTTGATGGGCCTATGTTCTACTTTATTGATATTCATTTCAAGAGATCTTATAAGTTCGATTCTGCAATTTTCAGGTTCAATAATATCATCTACCAAACCGTAACTGGCTGCAATGAATGGGTTCATTACCTTATCTGTGTATTCTTTGATCTTTATTGATTTTACTTCTTCTCTATTTCTTGCACTTTCTATTTCGCGTTTAAAAATAATACTTGCAGCCCCTTCTCCTCCCATTACTGCAATTTCAGCAGTTGGGAAAGCAAGTACTCTGTCATATCCGAGGGATTTAGATGCCATCGCTACGTATGCTCCACCATAGGCTTTTCTTATTATCAATGAAAGTTTTGGCACTGTTGCTTCAGAAATCGCATAGAGGATTTTTGCTCCATGCCGTATAATGCCTCCATGTTCCTGGGATACCCCTGCTAGAAATCCTGGAACATCAACAAGACTTATTAGTGGAATGTTAAAGGAATCGCAAAATCTTATGAATCTTGCAGCTTTATCCGAGGCATTTATATCAATAGAAGCCGCGAAGTAGAGTGGCTGATTGGCAAAAATTCCAACAGTTCTTCCTCCAAGTTTAGCAAAACCCACTACAATATTTGGCGCATATTCAGCATGTACCTCAATAAATGTTTTTTCATCGAATATGTAATCAATGAGTTTTCTAACATCATAGGGCTTTTTAGGGTTGTCAGGAAGAATATCTAAACATTCAGGAATTTTTCTATCAACAGGGTCGAGAGTTTCACCGAGAGGAGGAAGCTCGCTGTTATTAGAAGGAAGATATGATAGAAGCCTTTTAATTAAATCAAAAGAGTCTTCTTCGGTTTCAAACCTGAAATGGGCATTTCCGCTTTTATTACAATTTGCTTTTGCTCCGCCTAGCTCTTCATGTGAAATAGTTTCACCTGTTACAGCTTTTACAACATTAGGACCAGTTATGAACATATTACTGATACCATCTACCATAATTGTAAAATCAGTCAAAGCCGGTGAATAAACAGCGCCACCAGCACAGGGACCGAGTATAATGGATATTTGTGGTATTATCCCTGAAGCAAGTGTATTTGCTTTAAATATTTTTCCATATCCATCAAGCGGTAAAATCCCCTCCTGTATTCTTGCACCTCCAGAATCGTTTATCTGGATGTAAGGTTTACCATTTTTTAAAGCCAGCATTATTATCTCGTGAATTCTATTTGCATGCATCTCTCCTAAAGATCCACCAATAATGGTGAAATCCTGAGATGAACAAAATACCTGTCTGCCATTTATCTTGCCGCTTCCAGTAATTACACCATCGCCGAACTGCTTTTTTTTATCCATTCCAAACTCTGTTGCTCTTGACAATACATATGGTTGGTGTTCTATAAAGGATTCATAATCAAATAGTAGATTGATTCTTTCCCGTGCTGTTCTCTTTCCTTTGGAGTGTTGAATACTGATCTTTTCTTTGCCTCCACCGGATAGCATCTTTTCCCTGTTTTTTCTAAATAACTCAAGTGAACGATTTTTATCCATCTGAATCCTTTTTTTGATTCTATTTCATTAAAAATATTAAATCTAAAATTAGCTATGTGTCAAAATAATTAATATTATATAAATAATAACTAATTGTTATAATGGATTTATTTATTAATGGAATATTATTCAGGAGATTAATGAATCAACATTAATTAAAATTTTCCAATAGTTTGATAAGGAAAGGGTTATAAAGCTAAATTTTGGCATTACTAATTTTTATATTAAGTATAACATTAATTGATTTGATTTTTAGTAAAAAATAAATTA
>QNBN01000261.1 GCA_003645695.1 Spirochaetota bacterium
AGATTTTCTGTCCATAGAAAAATTCTTTTCTCTTTTAGCAATTCTACAAATTGCTTTACCATTTTATCCCCCAGGATTCCTAGGAGGGAAATAGTTTTTCAATTCAAAAAAGTTGACAGTGTCATATACTCCTCAACATCATAATTTCAATTCCATATTGAGTTGTTTTCCATCTGGAGTTTCTCCAACTACAACAAAACCCACCTTCTTATAAACTTTTTGTGCTGCAATGTTCTCTTTGTAGGTTTTTAGGATAACTTTTTTATAACCCAATCTTTTGGCTTTGCCAATAGTCCATTTTGTTAGAATAGTTCCATATCCTCTATTTCTAAATTGTTTGCAGATGTATATACCGAAACTTGGTATTTCATATCCAAATAACCTTAACATAGAATAACCAATTATTTTGTTATCCAGGAGCATGATATAATAGTGATCACCTTTAGAGTTACATATCTTTGTAACAGTCTTTTTATCGAAGGGGTGGGGGTGGAAGAAGCGTTTATCCTCATCCGTAACTTCCTGAAAGAGAGCATATAACAAATTTATATCATTTTGTTCAATTTCTCTGATTACTACATCTCTCTTATTAATTCTCATATGAAAACCATATCATTGTAATAGTTCTCTTTTGCCTCAATAAATTCAAATCCCTTGAACATCTCCTGAATTCCATAATCCAAATCGTATTTAATCCTGAAACCAACCGATTTTATCTTTTGGAATGACACTTTGTAGTTTCGTTGATCTGGATCTGAATCAAATTCCGCAAATTTGAGATCATAATCTACATATTCCTTGATTTTCAATGCAACATCCTCTTTCCTCAGGCAGAGTTCTTCTGAACCAACGTTATATGTCTCTTGATTCATCTTGTCAAAATGTTCAATAGCAAAGATGAGACTTCTTGCTATGTCTTTAACATGTATAAATGTTCTCCAATAATCCTTTTCAAAAACAATTAGCTCTCTATTTTTCATAGCCTTATAGAGAAAATCATTTACTAGAAGATCTAGACGTAGGCGAGAGGATAAACCGAAAGCAGTAGAGAAACGATATATGATATAGTCCATATGCTTTCTGATCATCTTCTCTGCCTTTGCCTTTGTAACTCCATACTCTGTTAGAGGGCGAACAGGCGTATTCTCACAACATATACCTTTGACTTTTCCATATACACTACATGTTGATGCAAAAATAATTGGAACACTGCATACCTCCACTAGTTTTTTAGTTCCTTTGTAGTTAACATCATATGCCAAATCAGGTCTAGTTTTACAGGCAGGATACCCTACAATTGCAGCTAGATGAACAACCATATCTACATTTTTTAGGGAACTAATTATATCATCTCTTTTTCTTATATCTCCCTTAATAAACTCAAAACTTGGATTTCCTAGGTGTGGCAAAATACCATGATATCCATAAGTCAGATTGTCCAAAACTCTAACATCATATTTTTTCAGCAGTTCTGGTATAAGAACACTACCGATATATCCGGCTCCGCCAGTAACGAGAATCTGCATATAATCACCCTCCAAATTTGTTAATAATTTTTATGATGTAATCTTGTTCTTCCCTTGTTAGTTTCGTATGCAAAGGCAATGCAATTATCCTTCTTGATATTTGTTTAGCCATGGGAAAAGTTTCTTTGCTGAATTTTCTAAATATGGGTTGCTCATTTATAGGCGTAGGGTAAGTAATTCTCGTTTCTATTCCATTCTTGTTAAGGTATCTATTAAGTTTATCCCTATTCTCAACAAGTATAGGAAATAGAAAATTTGAGTTTACTGTTCCTGGTAGTTCTCTTGGATAGTCAACATTTTTGAGATGTTCCTTATAGTATACAACTCTCTGTCTTCGTTGTTTTAATGTCTCTTCAAACCTATCAAGTTGTGAATTACCTAGCGCGGCAAGAATATCTGTCATTCTATAATTGTTGCCAAGATAAGTATGGTAGTATTTGGATGTCTCTCCTTGATTTCTTATCGCTCTTGCTTTCTCGTATATTTCTTTGCTGTTTGTAAAAACCATCCCTCCCTCAATCGTTGTCAATATCTTTGCTGCATGAAAGCTTGTAGTATTCACAATCCCATGAGTACAACACTTAACACTGTGATATTCTGCACCCAGAGAATGTGCACCATCTACAATCAGATGGATATTGTACCTCCTAGAAATTCTTTGCAGTTCTCTATAGTTGGATGCATTTCCTCCAAAATCAATATTGATGATGGCTTTGGTTCTTTCAGTTATTTTTTCTTCTATAAGTTCGGGATTAATGTTTAATGTGTCATCAACATCAACAAAGACAGGGATTGCATTATTATATAACACAGCATTTCCTGTCGCAATATAGGTTAAAGCAGGTATAATCACTTCGTCTCCATTACTAATTCCTATACATTTTAAAGATACATCTAATGCAGATGTTCCATTGTTTGTGGCGATAGCATGTTTTATAGAGAGATACGATGTCATTTTTTTCTCGAAAGTTTTAACTTCTTTTCCCATTGAAAACCAGTTTGATTTTAGCACTCTGTATACTGCTTGTAAATCCTTCTTTGTTACATTTGGGACGGCCCAAGAAATTTGCATTGTTACTCCCACTAATGTAATTTCTATTCTTTTATTGACTATTTTATTAAAAAATTTATTGTAATAAAGTTTTAATGAATACTATCTATAAAAGAGGGAAATCTCTTATTTACCCTTAAATAGATACTTACATTGGAATGAATGAAAATGCCATAGATGTTTATTCAGAGGATAATAAAAAAGAATATGAGGAGTTCCTGTTTAAAATACCAGAATCAAACATATATTATACATTAGAATGGAAGAATATTCTGGAGGAATACTATGGCTTTCATCCTTTTTATCTTATTGCCCGTGATAAAACGGGTGAGATTCGTGCTATTCTTCCATTGTTCTACCTGAAAAATTTACTTGGAGCAAGATTAGACTCTCTTCCTCTTTCTATATATGGAGGAATTCTAGGTGATTCGTGTTATGTAAAAGCATTACTCAAAAAGGCATTTGAAATCAAAAAAAAGATGAGATGTAGCTGTCTTACTATACGTCAGCTTCCTTCCAAACATGAGATGACATTGATAAAGATGGGGATGGGAAAACAGGAGAAAAAGTGGCGTCAATTTATAGAAATTAAACCCCCTGATATACTATGGAAAAAAATAAAGAAATCAAATAGATATATGATTAGAAAAGCAGAAAATTTTGGCGTAGAAATAAAGTTATTAAAGAAGAAAGAAGAAATAAAGAAATTCTACGATCTAGAACTTCTTACTGGGAAACGTAAGGGTTTTCCTATTCATTCATTGGATTTTTTTGAGAAAATGTGGGATAAAATGTTCTTCAAAGGTCTTTTGAGAATTTTTATGGTATTTCATAATGAAAAGCCTATTGCCTCTGCTCTATTACTTCCCTTTAATAAGGTAGCAGTTTGTAGATCTATCAATTCAGAAGAAGTATCCAAAATACCTGGTATGAATAATTTTCTTGTGTGGAAGATGATAGAGTGGTGTTATAAAAAAGGTTATTCAATTTTTGATTTCGGGGCTACAGATAAAAATAATAAAGGATTATTCTTTTTTAAATCGACTTTTCATACAGTAAATCTCCCTTTTTCTTATTATTATATGCCCAAAAGTACCATTACGTTGGACAGTTCGCCTGTATACGTCGTTGGGAAGAAAATTTTAAAAACGATGCCTATAGGAATTTTCAGGTATGCCATACCTTATATCGAGAAATGGTTTTGCTGAGTTTGATTTTTTATAGAAAATTGTTTTTCCAATTGTAACAATATCTACAAGTGGGTATTTTTCTGTATTCTCCATTGTAAAACATTTCTCTTATCTTTTGGTACTTAGGACCATTCCATATTTCTTTAATTGAAGATGTATTAACGTTGCCTAAGATTAATTTTTTTGAATAATCGTTGCAACAGAGAATTACATCGCCATTGCTCAATATATTAAACGTTGAGAGTACTGCAGGGCAACACTTTATTATTTTTTTGTAGACTTTGACTCCCCATCTTCGAAAAAAAGGAATATTAGGAAGCGGTATAGACATTTCATCAAAGTCTTTCAAATCGCCAGATCTGTTACTAATGTAATTTACCACTACTGGAACATGTTGCTTTTTCCAAAATCTTATGAATTGTTTAAATTCTTTGATATTATCTTTTTGAACTGTGAATTCAACTGCAAGAGTCTTACTATATTTTGAATTTTTAATTTTGTTAACATTTGCCACAATGTGATTAAAATTTAAACCTTTTCTGATTTTGTTAAATGTTTTTTGAGTAAATGCATCTAAACTGACTATTAACACATTGTTCCCAGATGATATCAACTCCTTTATTTTTTTATCCGTGAATAAACTCCCATTTGTAAACAGTCCTGTTGATATTGTTTCCTCACTCAATCTTTTAATCAACTTTATTTTTTTGAATATATCATTATCCATAAGAGGTTCATTTTGTAGGTAAAGGAAAATAAAGGTTGATTTTGATTCTTTGATGATTTCTTTAATTATTTTTTCAAATAATTCATCTGACATTCGTTTTGTTTCTTTAGGAGGATTAGTTGCATATGGACACATTTTACAAGAAGCATTACATGTATTGATTGTCTGTATCTGTATTATGGAAGGAAATGGATGGGGTTTTTTCTTAATCGGATATTCCAATTCTCTCTTAAAAAATAAAATCCATCGGAACCTAGCAGAGATGATATAATTATTTATTTTTTCATTGAATACAATATATAAATTCTCTGATAGATATCTAGATACAGACATAAACGTCTTCAGTAATCTTTTGTTTAGCATAAATATCTTTTTCATTAAAGAATTTTTTTAGACATTTCTCAAAGTCTGGTCTCTTAAAACTTCTGTGTTAAGTTATTAATACTTCTTTTGTTATTTTTATATGTATGAACATTCTCTTTGTTTATCCATCCTCTCCTCAATCCAGATCGACTA